>JACCUL010000333.1 GCA_013811855.1 Acidimicrobiia bacterium | reverse complement strand
GTCGGCGGCGGCGCGCTCGTCGCCGTTTTGGATGGCCCGCAGGAGGTCGACGTGGATCCGCAGCGACCGCTCCCGTCCCTTCCGGTCGGAGCGCGGGCGCATGGAGATGAACATCTCACCGCGGGCATCGGCGGCGGCGTGCGCCATCCGGTCGCTACCCGCCGCCGCCGCCAGCGCCTGGTGGAACTCGTGCTCGGCCCGACGGTGCCCCTCGGCGTCGCCGGCCTCGCTCATCTCCACCACGGCGGCGGTCAGCTGCCTGAGGTCGTCGGACGTGGCCCGGCGGGTGGCCAGCGTGGCCAGCTGGCGTTCGACACCGATCCGGAAGTCGACCAGGTCGTGCAGGCCGGGCAGGTCACGGCGCATCGTGTTGAGCCAGCGACGGAACGGACGGTCGAGCGCGGTCACGAAGTTGCCGCCGCGCGCGCCACGGCGCACATCGAGGTAGCCCTCCGCCTGGAGCTCGGCCAGCGCGGCCCGCAACGTGATGCGCCCGACGCCGAGGATCACCGCCAGCTCGCGTTCGGCCGGCAGCCGATCGCCGGGTCCCATGATCCCGCCGCGCATCCAGCATCTCAGCATGTCGGCGATGTCGTCGGCCGCCGTACGCCGCACCAGGTTCGTCTCGATCATGTGCGCCCGCACACCGTGCCGCCCGTCTGCGGGGCGGACCTACGTCGCCCGCTCCGCCATGTCCTGCCCGCGAACGGTTCCTCGCCGCCCGCAGTAGTGGACAGTATGGCGCGGCGCCGCACCCGTCGGGGCGCGTCGGCGTGAAACCGTCAGGCGGTGCCGGTGACCTCGTCGCCCTCGGCCGTGACCTCCGCAGGTGACGGCCGCACAGCCGGCGTTGGCGCCGGCCGGGCCGTCGCCCCGCTGAGGTGGTCGACGGCGGTGCGCAAATCCTCGATCGCGCCGCGCAACTCGACCCGGTCGCTGCGCAGGCTCTGGCTGATCAGCAGGGCGGCGCCGACGACGACGAGCGCGAGACCGGCGATCCCGCCGGAGATGAGATAGGGGAACTGGGCGGTCGCCGTGTCGTTCGAAGCCGCGCCGTTCCAGCCGAGGAACACGAGCACGAAGCCGGCGATGCAGTACACGACGCCGAGCACGGCGCCGAGCTTGACCCAGGGGGACTTCATGGTTCTCTCCGTCCGGGAAGGTAGGTGGTCATTCGGATCCTCCGCCCAGGTAGGTCTCGCGCAGGTTGGCGTTGCGGATCTCATCGCCGACGCCGGAGAACACGAGCGTGCCCTTCTCCATGATCAGTGCCCGGTCGGCGTAGGGGAGGACGCCGACGTTCTGCTCGACGATGATCACGGTCACGCCGTCGTCGTTGATCCGCTTGACAACTTGGAACACGGTCTTGGCCAGGGCCGGGCTGAGGCCGAGCGAGGCCTCGTCGATGAGCAGCAGCCGCGGCTTCGACATCAGCGCCCGACCGATGGCCAGCATCTGCTGCTCGCCACCCGAGAGCGTGCCGGCCGCCTGGTCGGCCCGTTCGGCCAGGCGCGGGAAGTAGTCGAACACGAGCTGGCGGCGCTGATCGACCTCGGCCTGCTCGCGCCGACGCGTCCACGAGCCGAGCCGCAGGTTGTTCGACACGCTCAGCGCCGGGAACACCCGCCGCCCCTCCGGGACCAGCGCCACGCCGTCACGTACGAGCTGGGTCGGCGGGCGGCCGGCGATGTCCGAGCCGTCGAAGCGGATGGCCCCGCCGTCGGGCTTGAGCATCCCGGCGATGGTCGAGACGGTGGTCGTCTTGCCGGCGCCGTTGAGACCGAACAAGACGGCCGTCTCGCCCTCCTCGACCTCGAAGCTGATCCCCATCAGCACCGGGAAGCCGTAGCCGACGCGCAGCTCCTCGATCTCCAGCAGCGCCATCAGTCCGTCTCCACCAAGGATTCGAGCTGCGCCTCGAGGGCCAGCACCTCGGGCTCTGGATCCTCGCCGAGGTAGGCGGCGACGACCTGGGGGTGGCTGCGCACGTCGTGGGGCAGGCCGTGGGTCAGCATTTGGCCGAAGTCGAGGCAGTAGACGTAGTCGCAGACGCGGACGACGAGCGGGACATGGTGCTCGATCATCACGATCGACAGCTCGAACTCGTCGCGCAGCGTCAGCAGCGTGTCACCGAGCTGGTGGGCCTCCTCCGGCCCCATGCCCGACGACGGCTCGTCGAGCAGCAGGACCTCGGGGTCGGTCGCCAGCACGGTGGCGATCTCGACCCGCTTGAGCGTGCCGTAGGGCAGTCCGGCGACCTGGGTGTCGAGCAGGTCGCCGAGCCCCAGCATGTCGGCCAACGTGTCGGCCCGCGCACGGAGCTGGCGCTCGCCGGCGCGGGAGTGCCGGCTGCCGAGCATCCCTGACAGCGTGCCGTAGTCGGCCTGTAGGTACTGCGCCGTGACGAGGTTGTCGCGCACCGTCGCGCCCTTGACGAGCCCGACGTTCTGGAACGTGCGCGCCAGCCCGAGCGCGGCCCGCTCGTGGACCGCCATGCCGGTGATCTCGGTGTCCCGGTACACGATCCGCCCGGAGTCCGGCGTGTAGAAGCCGGTGATCATGTTGAACAGCGTCGTCTTGCCGGCGCCGTTCGGTCCGATGACGCCGACGATCTCCAGCTCGCCGACGGCGATGCTGACGTCGAGGTTGGCCTGCACGCCACCGAACCGGATCGACAGGTCATGGGCCTCAAGCACGGACATCGGTGATCTGCACCTCCTTCAGCCCACGGTCGTGGAGGTCGAAGCGATGGCCGGCGAGCCAGCGGGTGATGGGTCGCAGCTGCTGGCCGATGCCGCCCGGGAACCGGATCAGGTTCACGATCAGCAGCAGCGGACCGATCACGAGCGGCGCGATCAGCGGCGAGAGGTCGCGCGGCGCCGGGATCGCCTCGAGCAGCGAGTCGAAGCCCGGGATCTGCTCGATCAGGTACGGCAACAGGGCGAAGAAGGCGCCACCGATCACGAGCCCGGGCCTGCTGCGCAGACCGCCGACCACGGTCATGATCACGAAGACGAGAGCCAGGTTGAAGTTCCAAGGGTCGGGCGACACGAACGTGTCGTTGTGGGCGATGAGCGCGCCGCCGAGCCCGGCGAACACGCCCGATACGACGAAGGCGAAAAGGGTCGCCAAGCGGACGTTGATGCCGAACGTCGCCGCGACGCGGGGGTTTTCGCGGAGGGCCAGCAGGGCCCGGCCGCTCTTGCTGCGCATCATCCGCCAGTCGAGGTAGAGCACAACCGCCAGGAACCCCACGCAGAGGTAGTAGTAACGCCACTCCGTCTCGAAGCCCTGCGGCTTGGGCGCCGGCTGACCGGCTCCGCCGCCGGTGAGGCGCTCGATCTGGAAGATGTTGTCCTGGGCGACAAGGCCGTACGAGAGTGTGATGAGCGCGAAGTAGAGGCCGCGCACGCGCAGCGATACTCCGCCCAGCACGAGGGCCTGGCCGCCACCGATCGCCGCCGCCGCCAGCACGCCGACCCAGAACGACTGACCCTGCTCGGTCACCACGTACGCCGACGTGAACGCGCCGACGCCCACGAAGGCCTGGTGGCCGAGCGAGATCTGGCCGACGTACCCGAGCAGGACGTTGAGCGAGAGCGCCACGATGCCGTAGCAGACGGCGGTCGTGTAGAGGATGACGGTGGTCGCCGGCCGGCCGAGGGGGAACACCAAGACGAGATACGCGAGCGCGGCCCATACCACCCCACGCAGACCCCATCCGGCCGCCGACGGACGGTGCCGGCCGGCGGTCGCGGCAGGTTCGACCGTTGCCGGCACCATGGACGCGGTCACTGGTGCACCATCGCGACGATGCGAGCCAGCGAGCGCCAGCGAGGGAGCGGCCAGCGACGGCCTGCGTGGCCGGGGAACGCAGTGACGGTCATGCCCGCTTCCCGAGCAGGCCTTGCGGACGCGCGACGAGGACGACGAGCAGGACGACGAACACGATGAGCGTGCTCGGGACGCCGGGGATGGCGAGCTCTCCGCCGTCCTGGAAGAGCGGCGCGCTGGTGGCGACCGACTGGATGATGCCGATCAGGACACCGCCGACGAACGCGCCGGGCAGGCTGGTCATGCCGCCGAGGACGGCGGCGGTGAACGCCGGGATCAGGTAGTTGGACGTCATGGCGCCGGGGCCGAAGCTGCCGAGGTCCGGGATGGCGATGACCGCGGCGAGACCGCCGAGCACCGCCGCCAGCACCCACGTGAAGCTGGACAGGCGGCGGACGCTGATGCCGACCAGCTCCGTCGCCGTCGGCTCCTGGCTGGCACCGATGATCGCCAGCCCGAGGTTGGTGCGGGTGAAGAACAACCCGAGCAGGACGGCCAGCGCGGCAAGGGTGACGATCAACCACAGGCGCTGGTCCGTGATCTGCACGTCGAACACGGTGATCCGGTCGTTGCGGCTGAACGCCTTGGCCACGGGCTTGGCCTGCGCATCGGCGAACCACAGCTCGACCCCGATGGCGAGCAGGGCGACACCGGCGGTGGCGACGAGCAGGATGACCCGCGGCGCCTCGAAGAGCGGCCGCACGACGAGCCGCTCGGTGGCGAAGCCCATCAATCCGGCCGCGGCCAGGGCACCGATGATCGCCAGCCAGTAGTTGCCCTTGATGTCGAGCAGATACAGCACGTACAACGCCACCGTGCCGAACTCGCCCTGGGCGAAGTTGAACACCCCGCTCGACTTGTAGATCAGGGCGAGACCGAGCGCGACCATCCCGTAGGCCGATCCTTGGGTCAGGCCGATGACGAGCGACTTCTCCTCGCCGACGACGATCAGGAAGACGACGAGCGCGACCGTTGCGCCGATCCCGATCAGCAGGCTGCGGCGCTCGGAGAACAGGCCGCCCACGGGGCGCTCAGCCCCCGGCCATGACGAACTGCTCGGCGGTGACGTACTGGTTGACCGTGCAGTCGGCGCGCAGGAGATGGGCACCCGTGCCGCCGAGGTGGTCGTCGACCGTGTACGTGAGCGGCGCGTAGATCCCGTTGTCGAACCCGCCCGACGTCACGAGCGTGTTCATGAACGCGGCCCGGCCGAGCTCGGGTCCAGTGGCTTCGAACATCAGGGCGACCGCCTTGGCCAGCGACCACAGCTGCATGCCGATGTCGTCACCGTCCGCACCGTCGGCGTACGCCGGGTAGGCGGTGCGGTAGTCAGGATCGAGCTCGTCGATCACGTCGAGGCCGGGGGTCGGTGAGAAGAACTCTGCGTTGTCCGTCGAGCCGGCCGGGCATCCGACGGCCGTCACGCCGTTGAGGCCGCTCGTGACACCCGGCCCGATCCACAGCGGGTCGTACCCCTGGTTCGACGCGCCGGGAGCCAGCCCGAGGACGAACACGACCGGGGAGCTGAGCAGGATGACCGCTGGGGCGTTGGCCGTCTTGAGCTCCTGGGCGATGGTCGCCGCCTCGGCGGGGGTGGCGTTCTTGTTGATCCGCTTGTTGTAGACGAGCTCCAGACCGGCGTCGGCGGCGGCGGCCTCGATAGCCTCCTTGGCGTCGTCGAACGACGGTGTGTCGGATACGACGAGGGCGGCCTGCTGGATGTCCTGGGCCTGCAACTGGGCGATGACGAGGGGGGCCTGCTCGGCGTAGCTGAGCGACGTCGAGAAGTAGGTCGCGAGGTCGACCAGGCCGGTCTCGTTGACGCCGGCGGAGAGGTACGGGATGTCGTTCTCGTCGGCGTACTTGGCGCACGCCGTGATCTGGTCGGCCCCGCCGCCGCCGACCAGCAGGAAGGCCCCGTCCTGCTCGACCATCTCGCGGCACACCTGAACGGCGTGCTGCGGATCGAACTCGTCGTCGCGGAAGACGACGCGGACCGTGCGGCCGAACAGGCGGTCGGGCGCGTTGTCGGCCAGGAACCTCCAGTAGATGTCCTTGCCGATGTCGAAGCTCTCCTGGGGGATCGGTGACGCGCCCGTCACTGGCGCGTGGATGCCGATGACGATCTCGGTGTCGGTGACGCCGGCGGTGTCGTTGTCGCCGGGCTCGTAGGGGCCGACCGCAACGGGTGGCTCGGTCGTGGCGCCCGGCGTGGTGCTTGCCGGCGTCGAGTCGCCATGCGTGGTGCTTGCCGGTGTCGAGTCGCCTGGCGTGGTGCTGGCCGGCGTCGAGTCGCCGGGCTGCGTGCTGCTGGCTGGCGGTTCGGTGGCACCTGGCGTCGTGACGGGAGCGGCCGTCACGATCGGGGCCTGGGTGGCGGGCGGGGTCGTGCCGTCGCCGGACCCGCCGCCCCCGGTACCGGCGACGCCGCTCTTCTGGCCGCAGGCGGCGGCGGTCAGGGCGAACACGACGAGGTATGGCAGGGCACGACGAGTCATTGGATCTCCTGTACGGGGGCGGCGTCGGCGGCCCGACGGGCCAGGGCGCGGGTGACCCCGCGACCGCCCGAGCGGGCCCGTTCGGGGTCGCCGGCGGGGCCGAGGCAGCGGGCGGTGATCAGACCGAGCACGATGAACATCGGGATCAGCAGCCAGACCGTCCAGGACCAGTTGCCGACGAGATCGCCGTCCGCCGCCGCCACCATCATGTTGATTGCGATCACGTGGCGTCCTCCTGTCGCACCGTGGGCGGGTGACCGCCCGTGCGGCCGGCCCGGCCGAATGTAATTGCTGCGGTTCACCGACCTGACGGAGCGGCACGGTGGGTCGGCAAGACTGCGTCGGTGCGGGGCAGGACGGCACTGGTGGTCTCCGTCGCACTCGTGGCGGCGGGCGCACCAGTCGCGGGGTGCGACATCGATCCGGACGCCGAGCGGCCGGCCGAGACGGGCCGCGCCCCGACGACTGTCGACACCGCCGAGTGGCTGTTCGTCGGCGAGTCGGAGTCGTGGTACCTGCGATGGTCCGTGGCGGGCCGTGCCGTGGAGAGCGCGGCGCGGCGAGCACGGCTCAACGGCGACGGCACGAAGGGTGGGGGCGTCGGCCGATCCGCTCACCGGGGCGTCCAACGGCCGGCAACTGGCGCTCGAGACCGACGGGATCACGTGGACCGGTTCCGTCGACGGCGACCGGTTGATCCTCGTGGTGGCCCGACGCGACGGCGGGCGGGAGGAGATGACCTTCGAGCGCGGCACGCCGCCGACTTCGACGCCGCCCTCGAGGCCATGCGCGCCGACGTGGCCGGGACGAGGTCCGGGTGACGGTCGACGCCTACGACGTCGAGGTCGATGCGCTCCTGGCCGGTGCCTGTGGCCGGACCGGTTGAGCCGCCAGGCTCGACCCCGACGAGCAGGCCCGCCAGAAGGCGCGGTAGGTCGGGTACTCGATGTCAGGGGTGACCCAGCCCGAGCGGATCAGCTCGTCGTGCAATCGCGGCAGGTGGCGGAACGGGACGCCCATGTCGACGTGGTGGGCCAGGTGCCAGCCGGTGTTGTACGGCACCATGCAGAACCGGGCCAGGTGGGTCTGACGGATGACGTGCGTCGTACGGCGGCGGTCGGCGGATCGCTCCATCCCACCGTGCTCGGCGATCGCCCGGAGCCGGTTGGAGAACTTCCACAACGTGCTCCACGACCCGATCCACACGAGGTAGGCCAGTGGCTCGCCGACCGCGATCGACGCGCCGAGCAGCACGGCCTGCACGGCGGCGATCTGCCACGCCTCCCGGGCGGGCGCTCGCAGGGCGTGGCCGAGACCCTTGAAGTTCTTCCACGCGCTCTCGCCGGTGAGGTCCCGGCGCAACTTGCGCCGCCACGAGTCGGGGGGGATGGGGTAACCGGCATAGAGCGCGGAGTCGGGCTCGTCGGGGCCGAGCTCGTCGCGGTGATGGGCGAAGTGCACACGCCGGTACAGCTGGAACGCCTGGAACGACGGGTAGGCCAGAAGCCATCGGCCGGCCGCGTCGTTGAGGCGGCGGTTCGGGAACAGCAGCCGGTGGGCGGCCTCGTGGGCGAGGATGTTCAGCAGGCAGTGGCCGCGGCCCATCAGCACGAACGCAGCCAGCCACGCCCACCACGTGTCGACGACGATGGCTCCGACCATGACCCCGAACGTCTGCGCCAGCGCGCCGACGAGCGTGACCACGTTGCGCATGGTCGGGATGCGGCGCAGCTCGTCGCGCAGGGGACGGACGGCCATCGCTCGGGCGGTCAAGCGCTCGGTGGGAAGCACATCGGGCAGCCGCTCGGCCGGTGGCACCATCGTGGCGATCACTGGCGTTGATGATACACATTTTGATCGTGCCGATCAATCCTCGTAACAACGGTGAGTAGGGTCGCCGCCGTGCCGAGCCCGCCTGACATCGGGATCCGTCCGTTCGACGCCCGGTCACTGGCCCTGTCGGTGCTGCTCGGACTGCCGAACCCGGCGCTTCCCGTCCGGGCCCTCGTCGCCGTCGCCGACGCCTACGGGATCCCCCAGGGAACGATGCGCACGGCGCTGTCGAGGATGGTCGAGCGCGGGGAGCTGGTCGTCGACGGCGGCACCTACCGGCTCACGGGACCGCTGCTGGAACGCAAGGCGGCCCAGGACATCGGTCGACGGCCCCCTCTGGCTCGCTGGGACGGCGCATGGTGGGTCGCCGTCGTCACGACCCCGACCCGCCGCGTCGGCGAACGGCGACGGTTCCGGATGACCATGACGAACCATCGGATGGGTGAGCTGCGACCCGACACGTGGATGCGTCCCGCCAACCTCGAGGGCCCCCCGGTGATCGGCGGCGTCGCGCTCCTACGGGGCGAGCTGCGCGACGACGACGCCGGCGCGCTCGCCCAGCGCCTCTGGGCGCTCGACGAACTGGCGGCGCTGGGGGTGCAGCTGGCGTCACGCGCCTCCGACGTGATGTCCGAGCTCGAGAACCACCCGCGAGCCGCGTTCCCCGACGCCATTGAGGTCACCGCGGCCATCGTCCGCGCGTTGCGCGCCGATCCGCTCCTGCCGCCCTCGCTCATCCCGCCGGCGTGGCCGTTCGACGGGCTACGCGTCGTCCACCGCGAGCTCGATCGGGCCCTCGGCCGAAGGCTCACCGCGATGACGGGCGGCTGACCTCGACGGATCTGGGTGCGTTCCGTCTCGATCCTGAGACGCTGGCGCGCCCAGATGAGCGGATGAGACGGATCGCACCCAGATGTCAGTGGGTGACGGTGCGGCGGAGTGCGGCGACCCAGTCGTCGGCCTGGCGCCAGCGGGCGTCGGCGTGCTCGCGGGCGCTGCCGGCGTGCTCGCCGGCCGCCGGGTACGACCCGAGGAACTTGACCGCGCCCTGCTTGGCGTGCAGCGCCCGCAGCGTGTCGGCCATCAGCTCGTCGTCGATGTGCGCCTCGGCGTAGATCACGAAGCAGTAGTCGCCGAGCCCACCGTCCTTGGTCGGCCGGCTGAGCAGGTTGGAGAGGTTGATGCGGCGGGCGGCGAACTCCTGGAGGATCGAGATCAGGCTGCCCGGCTCGTCGGCCCGCTGGTACACGACCATCCCGGTGCGGTCGTGCCCGGTCGGCGCCGGGATGCCGCGGCGGGCGACGACGACGAACCGGGTCTGGTTGCCGGCGTGGTCGGCGATGTCCGCGGCGAGCACGCCCAATCCGTAGCGATCGGCGGCCACCCTCGGCGCGATCGCGGCCGTGCCCCACTCGCCGTCGGTGGCGACGAGGCGGGCCGCCTCGGCCGTGCTGTTGGCGGCGCGCACCTCGGCGTCGCCGACCACCTCGCGCAAGAAGCGGTGGCACTGGGCCGTGGCCACGGGGATCGACAGAACGGCCTTGACGTCCTCGATGGCCAGTCCGGCCGGCCCGACGAGGCACAGCTCGATGTCCAACACGATCTCGCGCTGGATCAACAGGTCGTAGTCGAACGCCAACGCGTCCTGGGTGAAGTTGACGACGCCCTCGATGGAGTTCTCCATCGGCACCACGCCGCAGTCGACGTCACCGGCGGCGACGGCGTCGAGCACGTCCGGCACGGTGCGGCACTCGAGCAGCTCGCCGCCCGCCAGGTCGCGTTGAGTGCGCAACGCCTGCTCGGTGAACGTGCCGAACGGCCCCAGGAAGCCGACCCGTTGCGGGCCGTCGGGCGCCGGGGACTCGGAGGACACGGTCGGCGCCATGGCCGGACAGGCTAGGGCAGTCCGCCACACTCGATCTGGGGTCGCGACGGGTCCGTGCGGCGCGTACCGTGGCGCGGTGGACGAAGCGGCCGTGCGGGCGATGCTCGACGACCTGGCGACGGGGAGGATCGGGCCCGACGACGTCGTGGCCCGGCTGCGGCGGCTGCCGTTCGCCGACCTCGGCGACGCCCTCGTCGACCACCACCGGACGCTCCGCCAGGGGCTGCCCGAGGCGGTCTACGGCCCGGGCAAAACGCCCGAGCAGTGCGCCCGGATCGTCGGCGAGATGCTCGACCACGGCACGGGTCCGGTGCTGCTGACGAGGACGAGCGATGACCAGCGCAAGGCCGTCGTCGCCGTCCACGGGCCCGGCCTGACGGCGGGCGGTGCCGTGCTCTACCGCGCTCCCGGGACGACGCGCCCGTCCGCCGTGCTCGTCGTCACGGCCGGCACGGCCGACGGGCCGGTGGCCGACGAGTGCCTGCTCACGCTGCGGGCGCACGGGTTCGAGCCCGACCGCCTCGACGACGTCGGGGTGGCCGGCCTCCATCGCCTACTGGCGAACGTCGACCGGGTGACGGCCGCCGACGCCGTCGTGGTCGTGGCCGGCATGGAGGGCGCGTTGGCCAGCGTCGTCGGGGGGCTGACCGGGGCGCCTGTCGT
>JACCUL010000375.1 GCA_013811855.1 Acidimicrobiia bacterium | reverse complement strand
GCACCCGGGCCTGCCCGCGACATGATGTCCCAATGAGGATCTTCGACCGCCTGTACATCGACGGGGCGTGGACGCCGTCGGACTCGACCGCCACGATCGACGTCGTCGACTCCGTGACGGAGGAGGTGATGGCCAGCGTGCCCGCCGGCTCGGCCGCCGACGTGGACCGGGCGGTCGGCGCCGCCGTTGCCGCGTTCCCGGCGTGGAGCGCCACCCCGGCCGACGAGCGGGCCAAGTACCTGACCCGCATCGGCGAGGGGCTGGGCGCCCGCATGGACGAGCTGGCGACGACCATCTCCAAGGAGACGGGCATGGCCAAGTGGCTCTCGCAGCTCGTCCAGGTCGGCCTGCCGATCAACAGCTTCAACCAGGCCGCGGCACAGGCCGACGGCTACGAGTTCGAGGAGCGGGTCGGCAACTCGCTCGTCGTGCGCGAGCCCATCGGCGTCGTGGCCTGCATCACGCCGTGGAACTACCCGCTGCACCAGATCGCCGCCAAGACGGCCTACGCCATGGCGGCCGGCTGCACCGTCGTGCTCAAGCCGAGCGAGGTGGCGCCCGTCGACGCCTTCCTGCTGGCCGAGGTGATCGACGAGGTCGGGCTGCCGGCCGGCGTGTTCAACCTCGTGTCCGGTGACGGCCCGGTCGTCGGCGAGGCCATGGCCGCCCACCCCGACGTCGACATGGTGTCGTTCACCGGGTCGACCCGGGCGGGGCGGCGCGTCGCCCAGGTCGGGGCCGAGACGATCAAGAAGGTGGCGCTGGAGCTCGGCGGCAAGTCGGCCAACGTCCTGCTCGACGACCTCGACACCGAGGCGTTCGCCAAGGCCGTCGGCGACGGCATCCAGAAGGCGTTCCTCAACTCGGGCCAGACGTGCTCGGCGCTGACCCGCATGCTCGTGCCGGCCGACCGGCTGGCGGAGGCCGAGGACGCCGCCGCGGCGGCCGTCGAGCGGATCCGTGTCGGTGATCCGTTCGCCGATGGCGTACACCTCGGACCGCTGGCGTCGGCCGCCCAGCGCGACCGCGTCCAGGGCTACATCGCGGCCGGCATCGAGGAGGGCGCCAAGGTGGTGGCCGGCGGTCCCGGCGCGCCCGACGGCGTCGAGCGGGGCTTCTACGTACGACCCACCGTCTTCTCCGGGGTCCGTCCGGACATGAAGATCGCCCAGGAGGAGATCTTCGGTCCCGTGCTGTCGATCATCCCGTACGAGGACGAGGACGACGCCGTGCGCATCGCCAACGGGGTCGTCTACGGGCTGGCCGGCGGCGTGTGGTCGGCCGACAAGGACCGCGCCGTGGCCGTCGCCCGGCGCCTGCGCACGGGTCAGGTCGAGGTCAACGGCGGGGCGTTCAACCCGAACGCGCCGTTCGGCGGGTACAAGCAGTCGGGCGTCGGCCGCGAGTACGGCCAGCACGGCTTCGAGGAGTTCCTCGAGGTCAAGAGCCTGCAGCTCTAACGGCCCTTGCCGCCGACGACGTTGACGACATACGCCGATCTGTTCCGGCTCGATGGGCGGTCCGCCCTGGTGGTCGGCGCCGGCAGCGGGATCGGCGCCGCCGTCGCCGAGGGGCTGGCCGCATTCGGGGCCACCGTCGTCTGCGCGGACGCCGACGCGGAGCGGGCGGAGGCCACGGCGCGCTCGATCGGCGCGTCGGCCACGGCACGACACCTCGACCTCCTCGACGTCGGCTCGATCAAGCGGGCCGCGGAGGAGCTCGGCCCGCCGGACGTGCTCGTCACGACGCCGTCGGTCAACGTCCGCCGGCGGATCGTCGACTACACCGACGAGGACCTCGACCGGGTCGTCGACCTCAACCTCAAGGGCACGTTCCGGCTGTGCCGCACGTTCGGCAGAGCGATGGCCGCCGCCGGACGGGGATCGATGATCGGGTTCTCGTCCGTGCGATCCGTCACGACCGAGCCGGGCCAGGGCGCATACGCGGCCACCAAGGCGGCGACGGTGATGCTGTTCCGCACGCTCGCCGCCGAGCTCGGGCCGCTCGGCGTGCGGGCCAACGTGGTGGCACCCGGGGTCGTCGAGACGCCGCTGACGGCGCCGATCACCGGCCACCCCGAGTGGTACCAGGCCTACGCCGACAAGACGATCCTGCGCCGCTGGGCTCAGCCAGCGGAGCTCGTCGGCGCCGTCGTCTACCTTGCCTCCGATGCCAGCTGCTATGTCACGGGCACGACGCTGTTCGTCGACGGCGGCTGGACGGCGGCCGACGGCCGCTACGAGCCGCCGGCGTGAGTGAGCGAGCCGGCGTCGACGGCGACGCACTCGTCGCGTTCACGCAGGCGCTCGTACGCATCCCGAGCGTTCACGACCCCGAGCGCGGGTGGAACGAGGAACCGGCGGCCGAGCTCGTCGCCGAGCAGATGCGGGTGTTCGGCTGGACACCGGAGTTCGACGTGGTGGCGCCTGGACGACCGAACGTGATCGCCGTCGTCGACGGCGACGGTCCCGGTCCGACGCTGATGTTCGAGGGCCACACCGACGTCGTCACGGAGGGCGACGGCTGGACGGTCGACCCGTTCGGCGGCGAGGTCCGCGACGGTCGCCTGTGGGGCCGCGGGTCGGCCGACATGAAGGGCGGGCTGGCGGCGATGCTGTACGCCACCGACGCGCTCGTGCGCCGCGGCTCCTTCCCCGGCCGGGTCGTGCTCGCCGCGCTCGTCGACGAGGAGGGGATGATGGCCGGCGCCAAGCACCTCGTGGCCAGCGGCCGGACCGACGGCGTCGACGCGGCGATCTGCTGCGAGCCCGAGGGAGGCGAGGTCTGCCACGTCGCCAAGGGCGCGCTGCGGCTGCGCGTCGAACTCACCGGGAAGATGGCCCACGGGGCGATGCCGTTCCAGGGCCGCAACCCGAACCGCGCTGTCGGGTCGGCGATCGCGGCCCTGGCCGAGCTGGAGCGCGACCTTCACGTGCGCTTCGGCGAGCACCCCCACCTCGGTCGGGTGTGGGTGACACCGACCGTCCTGCGTTCGGGTGAGGCCGTGCAGATGAACGTGATGCCGGCCACCGCGTCCGTCTGGGTCGACGTGCGCACGATCCCCGCCGTCGACCACGACGAGCTGGTCGACGAGCTGACGGCCGTCGTCGTCCGGGCCGCCGCCGACCACGGCATCACCGTCGAGGTCGAGATCATCGACGACCGACCGGCGGTCGCCACGCCCGAGGACCATCCGCTCGTGCGCGCCCTCCTCGACGCCCATGGCGCCGTCACCGGCCAGCCGGCCCGCCTCGGCGGTGTGCCAGGGGCGACGGACGGCACCGTGATCACGTCCCGCGGCGGTGTGCCGTCCGTGGTCTACGGACCGGGCGGCAAGTGGATCGCCCACCAGGCCGACGAGTTCGTCGAGATCGACGACCTGCTGGCCCACGCTGCCGTCTACACCGCGGCCGCCGACCGGTTCCTCCGTTCAGGCCCCCCGTGAGGGCGGGGCCGCACAACGACCTCACCGACGTCGACGGCATCGCCGTCGGCCACCACCAGCGCATCGGTCGGGGCTGGCTGACCGGCACGACGGTCGTGGTGGCGCCGCCGGGGACGGTCGGCGGCGTGGACGTGCGGGGTGGCGCGCCGGGCACGCGGGACACCGACGCCCTCGGGCCGCTGAACATGGTCAGCGAGGTCGACGCCATCTGCCTGTCGGGTGGCAGCGCGTACGGGCTCGACGCGACCGGGGGCGTGGTGGCGTGGCTGGAGGCCCGCCAGCGCGGCTTGCGCATCGGCACCGAGCCGCACCACGTCGTGCCGATCGTGCCGTCTGCCGTCGTGTTCGACCTCGGCGCCGGTGGCGACTTCTCGCGGCGGCCGGACGCGTCGTTCGGCC
>JACCUL010000313.1 GCA_013811855.1 Acidimicrobiia bacterium | reverse complement strand
GGAGTGGACCGTCGCGGCCGACGTGATGGACGCCGCCGTCGCCGAGCGTCCCGAGGCCTTCGAGCCGAAGACGAGGTGGGCCATGGACTGGTACTACCCGGTCCTCAGCGGCGCGCTCACGGGCGAGACCGCCAAGGCCCGCATGGCCGAAGGCTGGGACACGTTCGCCATGGAGGGCCGCGGCATCCGCTGCGTCAGCGACGAGCCGTGGATCACGGCGTCGGAGACGGCCGAGTGTGCCATCGCCTACGCGGCCATCGGCGACGTGGCTACGGCGACGGACCTGCTGGCGTGGACGCGGTTGCACCGGCGCGTCGACGGGGCCTACTGGACGGGGCTCGTCTACGACGCGGCCCGGCCGGTCGGCGTGCGCTTCCCGTTCGACGAGCACACGTCGTACACGGCGGCCGCCGTGTTACTGGCCGCCGACGCCATCGCCGGCACCGGGCCGGCCTCGCGCCTGTTCGTGCCGCCGTCCGACCCGGACTGACCATGTCGCGCCGAACCTGCGTCAGTCGACGCGAGTCAGGAGGCGCAGCGCGCCGGTCGCCGACGCCAGGCGGAACCGGCCGCTCTCCAGCGCCGGCACGTAGATCTCCTCGTACGGCGGGCGGCCGCCGTCGGCGGGGTCGGGGAAGACGTCGTGGATGGCGAGCGTGCCGCCGAGCGCCACGTGCGGGGTCCACCCGGCGTAGTCGGCGCGGGCTGGTTCGACGCCGTGCCCGCCGTCGATGAAGACGAGCGCCGCCGGCGTGCGCCAGTGGCGGGCGACCGTGGGCGACGAGCCGACGACGGCGACGACGTGCTCGGCGAGCCCGGCCTCCTCGACGGTCCGGCGGAACCACGGCAGCGTGTCCATGCGACCGGTGCGGGCGTCGACGACGGCGGGGTCGTGGTGCTCCCACCCGGCCTGGTTCTCATCCGACCCGCGGTGGTGGTCGACGGCGAACACGACCGTGGCGGCCTGGCGGGCGGCGGCGCCGAGCCAGATCGTCGAGCGCCCGCAGTACGAGCCGACCTCGACGAACGGCGCACCTGGGACGGCGGCGGCCGCGGCGAGCGCGGCGCCGTGCAGGGCGTCGCCCTCGTCCGCTGGCATGAATCCCTTGGCCGCCAGGGCGTGCTCGCGCCAACGGGACATGCCCGGATGACCATACTGATCCGGTGCAGGAGGCCCTCGACGAGCTCGTCCGGCTGCTCGCCCTCGAGCCGATCGAGGTCAACATCTTCCGCGGACAGAGCACCGACGAGACCCGCCAGCGGGTGTTCGGCGGCCAGGTCGCCGCCCAAGCGCTGGTCGCTGCGGCCCGCACGGTCGAGGATGCCGGCCGGCTCGTCCACTCGTTGCATGCCTACTTCCTGCGGCCCGGAAACCCGACGGCGCCGATCCTCTACGAGGTCGATCGGCTGCGCGACGGCCGCAGCTTCAGCACCCGGCGGGTCGTCGCCATCCAGCACGGGCGGGCCATCTTCAACCTCCAGGCCAGCTTCCACATCAGCGAGCCCGGGCCTGACCACCAGTTGACGATGCCCGCAGGTGTGCCGGCGCCGGAGGACCTGCCCGACTTCGCCACCCGCATGGCGCCGTACCGGGAGCAGTTCGGCGACCTCCTCGACCGGCCGCGGCCGATCGACCTGCGCTACGTCGACGGCGACTCGCTGAGCCGCAAGGGCGAGCGTTCGGACAGCCAGCGGGTGTGGCTGCGGGCCGATGGCGAGCTGCCCGACGATCCGGTCGTGCACGCCTGCCTCATCACGTACGCCAGTGACATGACGCTGCTCGACACGACGGTGCGCCCGTTCGGGTTGGCGTGGGACACCCACGGCATCCAGATGGCCAGCCTCGATCACGCCATGTGGTTCCACCGCCCGTTCCGGGCCGACGAGTGGCTGCTGTACGACCAGGTCGCCGTGTCCAGCGGCTCGGCCAGGGGGCTCGCCGGCGGCACGATCTTCACCCGCGACGGACGGCTCGCCGTGTCCGTCGTGCAGGAGGGGTTGGCGCGGGTCAGCGGGTGAGGTCGTGGTCGGCGGGACTCGTCGCGTTGGCGTTGACGTTGGCCGCGGTCGGCTGCGGGGACGGGGGTGCCGACGACGGCCCCGGCACGGACACAGTCGGCGCGTTGCCGCGCCCGTCGACGCCGTCGTCGCTCGGGTCGACGACGCCGCCCGATCCGTCGAGCGC
>JACCUL010000374.1 GCA_013811855.1 Acidimicrobiia bacterium | reverse complement strand
GGGTTCGTCCTCTTCAAGGGTCGCGTGCTCGGCGTCTACTTCGGCATCGTCACGCTCCTCGCCGCGCTCATCCTCGAGCAGCTGGCCGGCACGTGGGGCGGCCTCACCGGTGGCTTCAACGGTCTGCTCGTTCCCCCCGGCCTCCACCTCGGGCCGCTGCACCTCGACGACGCCGACAGCATCTACTTCGCCGTGCTCGCCGTGGCCGCCGCGACATACGCCGCGACCCGCTGGTTCTCGCGCACGCCGTTCGGCATGGCGATCGAGGCGAGCCGCATGAACGACACCCGGGCCGAGTCCCTCGGCTACGACGTCGCCTGGCTGCGCGCCATGACGCTGGCGATCGCCGGCGCCCTGGGAGGTCTCGCCGGCGCCCTGTACGCCCCGGTCGAGGGATTCGTGTATCCCGCCCAGCTCGGCCTGATGGAGTCGACCGCGTTCATCGTCTGGGTCGCCATCGGCGGCCGGGGCACGCTCGTCGGTGCCTTCGTCGGGGCGATCCTCGTCAACCTGGCCGAGTCCAGGCTCTCCTCGCAGATCCAGGAGTACTGGCCGCTCGCCACGGGGTGCGGGCTCCTCGCCGTCATCCTGTTCCAGCCCGCCGGTCTGGTGGGCACGATCCGGCGAACGGTGCGCCGCGCATGATGCTCGCCCTCGACGACGTCTCGATGCGCTACGGCGGCATCCTGGCCGTCGACGGCGTGACGCTCCGCGTCGAGCGGGGCGAGATCCGCTGCCTCATCGGGCCGAACGGGGCCGGCAAGACGACGCTGTTCAACATCATCGCCGGGGCCGTGCGGCCGACGTCGGGCACGATCCACCTCGCCGATCGCGAGGTGACGGGCCTCGGTGCCCGGCGCCTCAGCCATCTCGGCGTGGGCCGCAAGTACCAGGCGCCGTCCGTCTTCGACGAGTTCACCGTGCGCCAGAACCTGCAGACGGCGGCCGACGGCAAGCGGGCCCCCCACCGCCTGATGCGACGAGATCGTGATCTGCCGGCCCGGGTCGTGGAGATCGCCGGAGAGGTCGGCCTCGAGGGCTTCCTCGGCGACCCGGCCGGGCAGCTGTCCCACGGTCACCGCCAGTGGCTCGAGATCGGCATGGTGCTCATCAACGATCCGCAGCTCTTGCTGCTCGACGAGCCCACGGCCGGCATGACCCGCGAGGAGACCGCGGCGACCGGCGCGCTCATCCGGCGGATCTGCTCGGCACGAGGGCTGACGGCGATCGTCATCGAGCACGACACGTCCTTCGTCACCGCGCTGGCCGATCGGATCACCGTCCTCCACGAGGGCCGCGTCCTGCTCGAGGGCACGGCAGCCGAGGTCGAGGGCGACCAGGAGGTGCGCCGCGTGTACCTGGGGATGCGCTGATGGGGCTGGCGGTGCGCGAGCTGTCCGGCGGCTACGGGTCGGTACCCGTGGTCCGCGGCGCGACGTTCCACGTCGACGACGGCGAGACCGTCGCTGTGCTCGGCCGCAACGGCAGCGGCAAGACGACCCTCCTGCGCGGCCTCATGGGTCTCCTGCCGAGGTGCTCGGGGTCGGTGCTGCTCAACGACCGGCCGGTGGATCGAGCGTCGACCCACGAGCGGGCCCGCGCCGGGATCGCCTACGTGCCCCAGGGGCGCGACATCTTCAGCGAGCTCACCGTCGAGGAGAACCTCCGCCTGGGGCACGTGCTGGCGGGGCGGCGGATGTCGGCCCCGCTGCCCGCCGAGCTGATCGGGCGATTCTCGTGGATCCCCGAACGACTCGCTCAGGCCGGCGGCACGCTCTCGGGCGGCCAGCAGCAGATGCTGGCCGTCATGCGCATGCTCATCGCCGGACCGCAGGTGCTGCTCCTCGACGAGCCCACCGAAGGGCTCGCCCCGGCCATCATCGACGAGCTGGCCGACCTGCTGGCCGACATCGTGGCCAGCGAGCAGATGTCGATCCTCGTGGTCGAGCAGAACGTGGCGTTCGCGCTCCGCCTCGCCCGACGCGGTTACATCATGGACCACGGCGAGATCGTCGCCGCGGGCACCGCCACCGAGCTCACGAGCGACGAGATGGTCGACCAGTACCTCAGTGTCTGAAATGGTGTACGGAACGGTGTCTGAAACGCACAGCCAGTGAACAGAGAGACGATGGAGACGCAGAACAGCGAACCGGTCGACGTGCTCATCATCGGCGCCGGCGCCGCGGGCGGCGTGGTCGCCCGCCGCCTCGCCGAGGCGGGCATCGGCGTGCTCTGCCTGGAACAAGGTGACAGGCACGACCGGATGGAGTACCGCGGCACCGAGCTCGACTGGGAGCTCACGGCCCGCAAGCAGTGGTCGGGCAGCCCCAACATCCGCGGACTGCCCGAGGACTACCCCGTCGACGACGCCGACTCGGACGTCTCGCCGCTGATGTTCGCCGGGGTCGGCGGCTCGATGCTGCTGTTCGCCGGCGCGTGGCCGCGTCTGCTGCCGTCGGACTTCCGGGTGCGCACGCTCGACGGCGTCGCCGACGACTGGCCGCTCACCTATGCCGCGCTCCAGCCGTACTACGAGCGCAGCGACCGGCAGATCGGTGTCTCGGGTCTCGGCGGCGACCCGGCCTACCCATCGGGCGAGGACCCACCGTTGCCGCCGCTGCCGATCGGCGCCGGCGGGCTGAAGGTCGCCAGGGCCCACAGCCGGCTCGGCTGGCACTGGTGGCCCGAGCCCAACGCGATCCTCTCGGCGCCGTACGAGGGGCGCAACCCGTGCGTCCAGCGGGGCACGTGCATGCAGGGCTGCAACGAGGGGGCGAAGGCCTCGACCGACCTCACCCACTGGCCGGTGGCGATCGCCAACGGCGC
>JACCUL010000282.1 GCA_013811855.1 Acidimicrobiia bacterium | reverse complement strand
GGAGAGCATCTCCCCGCTGACGAGCTCGACGTACTCATCGGCGCGGCCCTCGTACTCGGCCGGGACGGCGTGGGCGCCGAGGAAGGTGACGTCGTCGGTGAGCTCGCCGGCGACCTCGCAGAGCCGCCGCTCGGACTCGACCTCGAGCCCGTAGCCGGACTTGACCTCGACGTGGGTGATCCCGGCGGCGAGGCCCTCGGCGCGGCGGGTGCGCCCCAGCTCGAGCAGCGGCTCGAAGCCGGCCTCGCGGGTTGCCTCGGTGGTCACCCTGATCCCGCCCGCTTCGTAGGGAGCGCCGGTCATCCGCGCGGCTAACTCCTCGGCGCGATCGCCGGCGAAGACCAGGTGGGTGTGGCTGTCGACGAAGCCCGGGAGCACGCACCTTCCGGCGGCGTCGATGCGTCGATCGCCCGGCGGGGCCGGGCCGGTACCGACGGCGACCACGAGGCCGCCCTCCATCACGAGGTGGGCGTCGAGCAGCTCGCCGTGCTCGGTGTTCGTGACGAGCAGCCCGATCCGCTCGACGACGGTCGCGGTCACTGGTGCCCCATCGAGTCACGCGACGACGTCGACCCATCCGAGACCACGACGCACCAGTGAGCGTGTCGCCGCAAAGCCGGCGACGAAGAAGCACCGTCATGCTTGAGCTCGCTTCGCTCGCTCACTGGTGCCCCATCGAGTCACGCGACGACGTCGACCCATCCGAGACCACGACGCACCAGTGAGCGTGTCGCCGCAAAGCCGGCGACGAAGAAGCACCGAAACTCTGATTCGCTCGCTCGAAGACTCGCTTGCTCATGGCAGCACCGCCCGGACCGCGGCGGCCAGCTCGGCCGGCACGTCGATCGTCGTGTGCGCGCCGTCGCGGACGACGACGCGCCCGCCGACGACGACGTGGCGCACGTCGGCTGCGGTGGCGGCGAACACGACCGTGCCCAACGCGGTCTCGGCGTCGGCGCCGGCCGTGCGGACCGACGTCAGGTCGACGGTCGTCAGGTCGGCCAGGGCACCGACCTCGATGCGCCCGGCATCGGGCCAGCCGAGGCTGGCGTGGCCGTGCTCCGTGGCCGTGCGCAGCAGGTCCGGGGCACGGTGGCTGCCGCGGATCAGTGAGGCCAGCCGCTCGTCGAGCTCCACGGCGCGGGCCTCCTCCAAGGGATCGATGACGGCGTGGGAGTCGCTGCCGAGGGTCAGCCGGGCACCCGCGTCGCGCAGGTGCCGAGCCGGGCCGATGCCGTCGGCCAGATCGCGTTCGGTGGTCGGGCAGAGGCAGCACCAGCACCGGTGCCGACCGAGCAGGTCGACGTCGGCGTCGGTCAGGTGGGTGGCGTGCACGGCCGTGAAGCGCTCGCCGAGCGCCGCGTGGTCGGCCAACAGCTCGGTCGGTGAGCGGCCGTAGGCCTGGCGACACTGCTCGTTCTCGGCCGGCTGCTCGGACACGTGGGCGTGCAGCGGTGTGCCCCGCTCGGCCGCCCACGCGGCGACGATCTCGATGGCCGCCGGGTCGACGGCGCGCACCGAGTGGATGGCCGCGCCGACCCGCACGGTCGGCGTCTCGCCGAGTCCACCGGTTCGCGTCGCCCATGACAGCACGTCGCCGTCGGTGAAGCGGCGCTGCG
Source organism: Acidimicrobiia bacterium (assembly GCA_013811855.1). Taxonomy (GTDB): domain Bacteria; phylum Actinomycetota; class Acidimicrobiia; order Acidimicrobiales; family Ilumatobacteraceae; genus JALZMG01. Next base: position 1,205 of record JACCUL010000282.1, on the reverse strand, counting down.
TCTCGTCGAGATCGATGCCGATGCCGCCGTGGAGGTAGCACGTGTCGAGCAACGTCAGCCGGAGGCCGGCCTCGGACGCCGCCTCGACGATCGCCGCGCCCATGGCGTTCGGGTCGTCGTAGGGCGCCCCGCCGGCCTGGTGGTGGAGGTAGTGGAACTCGCCGACACAGGACGTGCCGGCCAGCGCCATCTCGGCGAACGTGGCCCGGGCCAGCGCCTGGTAGCGATCCGGGTCGAGCGAGGCGGCGACCGCGTACATCTGCTCGCGCCACGTCCAGAACGACCCGGTGCCGGCGTGGGTCCGACCGCGCAGGGCGCGGTGGAAGGCGTGGCTGTGGGCGTTGGCAAACCCCGGCACGGTCAGGCCCTGCAGCGTGACGGCGGTTGGCGACGCGGCAACACCAACGTCCACGTCGACGATCCGGTCACCATCGATGCGCACCACGACGTCCGACACGGCCGCATCGCCCCCCAGCCACGCCAGCTCGCAGTGGTAGTCGGTGGTCACCGTCAGCTCGCGCCGGCGAGCCGCTCGACGCGGGTCTTCTGCTCGGCCCCGAACCACGGGCCGTCGCCGGCGGCGGCGTTCTCGGCCATCCGCTCGGGGCGGGTCGTGGCCGGGATCGACACCGTCGTCGCCGGGTGGCTGAGCCCGTACTTGAGCAGTGCCTGGGGCCACGTCGTGACGCCGAAGTCGGCGAGCGGGGCGAGCTCGGCGGGACCGGGTCCCCGGCCGACGAGCTCGCCGGCGGCGAACGGGCGCATCAGGATCACGCCGATCCCGAGCTCGGCGGCGAGCGGCAGGACCCGCGACTCGACCTCGCGCTCGTGAGGGTTGTACGGGACCTGGACGGCCCGGATGCGGCTGGTGCGCATGACGCTCTCCAGCTCGTCGAAGGCGTCGGCCCGCCAGTGCGTGGCCCCGACGAGGGTGATCTGCCCGCTCTGGCGGCGTCGCTCCAGCTGGTCGAGCCGGGTGCGCCACTGGACGAGGTTGTGGACCTGGAAGACCTCGACGTGGCCGCCGAAGTGCTTCAGCGAGGTGTCGACCTGCCGCTCGGCCTCGTCGTCGTCCGGTGTCCACACCTTGGTGGCGACGATGGCCTCGGACCGGCGGTCGCCGAGCGTGGCGCCGAGGACCCGCTCGGCGTGCCCGTACATCGGCGAGGAGTCGACGAACGCCGCGCCGGCGTCGATCGCGGTGT
>JACCUL010000275.1 GCA_013811855.1 Acidimicrobiia bacterium | reverse complement strand
CGAGAGCCCTGCCGAGCTCGCCGTCGAGCTCCCCCTCGACCGCGGGGCCGACGATCTCGCCACCCGGTCCGGCGCCCGACCCGGCCGTCGCGCTGCAGGAGGTCGCGGTGCTCGAGCGACCGGTCGACCTGGCGTGGCGGGACGGCGACGAGGGCCGGTACGTCGTCGAGCAGGGCGGGCGGGTCGTCCGCCTCGCCGCCGGGCAAGAGCCCGCGGCCGTGCTCGACATCACCGACCTGACCGAGGCGCAGGGCGAGCGCGGCCTGCTCGGCCTGGCGTTCGCGCCCGACGGCGCGCTGGCGTACGTCAACTACACCGACGGCAACGGTGACACGGTCGTGGCCGAATACGCCGTCGACGAGGCCGGCCGGTTCGATGCGGCGTCGGTCCGGGTCGTGCTGCAGATCGATCAGCCCTACGCCAACCACAACGGCGGCGATCTCGCGTTCGGGCCGGACGGGCTGCTGTACGTCGGCATGGGCGACGGTGGGGCGGGCGGCGACCCGGAGCGGCGGGCGCTCGATCTCGGTTCGCTCCTCGGCAAGCTGCTGCGCATCGACCCGGTGGCGTCGGCGGAGGGGCCGTACACCGTGCCCGACGACAACCCGTTCGTCGACACCGCGGATGCCGCGCCCGAGGTCTGGGCCCAGGGCCTGCGCAACCCGTGGCGGTTCTCGTTCGACCGCGCCACGGGCGACCTGTGGATCGCCGACGTCGGCCAGGGCGCGTTCGAGGAGGTCGACGTGGCCCCGGCCGTCGACGGGGTGGACGCCGGGCGCGGGCTGAGCTTCGGGTGGTCGGCGTTCGAGGGCGATGCGCCGTTCAACGCGGACGCGCCGGCCGAGGGCCACACCCCACCGATCCACACCTACCCGCACGAGAACGGCGAGTGCTCGATCAGCGGTGGCGTCCGACCCCGCGACAGTGGCGTCCCGGCACTCGACGGCTGGTACGTCTTCGCCGACTACTGCTCCGGCCGGCTCGCCGCTCTCGAGGTCATCGGTTCCGGCGACCAGATCACCGCCGGCCGGGTCCTCGAACTCGGTCGGGTCGAGTCCCCCACCGCCGTCGTCGACGGGCCCACCGGCGAGCTCTACGTCCTCTCCGCCGCCGGTCCCGTCCTCCTCCTCACCGCACCCTGAACCAGTCCACCGCCCGCGCGTTCAGTTTCTGATGACACTTACTGGTGCTCGGCCACGGCTCATGCTCCTAAGTGTCAACGCGCGGTGAGGTCGGCGAGCCGACGGCGGTAGATCGCCGCCAGCTGGCGGCCCGTCCCGAGGGGATCTCGCCGGAAGTCCTCGTCATAGCGTGTGATGTGCCAGCCGAGCTCGGCGCACGCCCGGTCACGCGCCTGATCGCGGCGCATCGCGAGGTCGCCGCCGTGCCACCAGCTGTGCCCAGGCTCGACGGCCATCCTCACATCCGGCCACGCCAGGTCGAGGTGGATGACCTCGCCGGTCGACAAGGTGAGGGAATATTGGCGAACGGGCGGTGGAAGTCCGACGCCTTCGACGACGTCGACCAAGTCGAGTTCCAGACCGCTCTGGGCCGGACGGTCGCGCTCGATCGCCCCCTGGAGCCATCGTTCGAAGCGGATCACGCCGCCGCGGCCGGACCGGCGGACCGCGGCAAGGAACTCGTCGGCCTGCTGCGGCGACACGTGGCCGCGGTGCCACGCGTCCTCGGCGGCCCGTTCGAAACGGTGCTGGTTGAACTGCGAGGCGAGGCCGAACAGCATCATCAGGGGATTCGCGACCCGCAGTCCGTCCGCTCGGATGTGACATCTTCGTCGTGCGTCCAGCTCGATCGGACGATGCGAACCCCGGGAAGCTCACGCACGCGGCGGCGCTGCGGCATCGTGATCTCGATGAGGCGGCGCGGCATCTGACGGAGGCCGTGCAGCGCGCCCGCCGACGGCCCGCTGACAAAGGCCCCCTGACCCGCCCAGAGCTGCGCCTCGAGGCACCGGCTTTCGAACGTCGGCTCGGCGGCGCCGAAGCGGACCACGCCCCGAACGGTCGAGACGAGGATGCCGCTCCGGCGCATCGTTCGGAGCTCGTACTCGGTGCATCCGAGCTCCGCGAGTTGGACGGTCGTCGCGACCCAGTGGTGGTCGCCCAGGAACTTGAAGATCTTCGCGTCGGGCACACCCCACCTGGGTGTGTCGACAACGCCGGAACGGCACTTCGGAAACTCTCAGGAGCATCACGGGTGGCGGAGCACCCGCAAGTGTCATCAGAACCGGAATCAGGCCGTGCGCTCGAAGTGGATGGTGCGGGTGGGGACGTCGACGGAGGTCAGGCGGACGCGGATTGCGGCGCCGGGGTCGACCTTGTGGGCCGTGACGCGGGCGACGACGGCAGGCTCGCAGACCTGGACCACGGCACCGCGGGCATCCTCGCCGACGACGACGGCGTCGAACTGCTCGCCCTCCCGGCCGCGCAGGGCGACGGCCTCGGCCAGGTTGAGCGCGGCCGCGCCGACGCGGTTGGCCTTGGTCTCGCCCCGATCCATCGCCTCGGGCAGCCTGGCGAAGGCGGTGGCGATCTCCTCCGGCACCGGGACACCGCTGGCGACGGCCAGCGCGGCCTCGATCACGTACCGGTCGGCCAGCCGCCGCAGTGGCGCGGTGGCGTGCGAGTACGTCGCCGCCATCGCCGCGTGCCACGGTCTGTCGCCAGCCACGAAGGGGGCGTAGTCGGCCCCGCCACTGGCCCGGCGGGCCGCCAGCAGGAACGCCGACGTGCGGTGCTCGCCCTGCGGCAAGCGGCGCTGGAACTCGGCCAACGACTGCTCTTGCGGCCACGCCAGGCCGAACGCCCGCGCCGTCCAACGCAGCCGGCGCACGGCGCCGTCGTCGGGCTCGGGCATCACCCGGTACAGGCCGGTGCGGGCCGCGTGCAGCGCGTCGGCGACGGCCAGGTTGGTGGCCAGCGACATGCCGGCGTTGTGCTGCTCGCTCGCCAGGCGCGGCCGGAAGCGCAGCTGCCACGACCCGGCGACCTCCTCCAGCTCCTGCTCGGGGAAGTCGACGCGCGCCGCGCCCCGGGCGTCCTCGGCCCGCACGATGCGCGCCGCCAGCTCCGCGAAGTCAGGTGGCAGATCCGCCGGCCCGACGGCGTCGTAGGCCAGCTTGGCCCGGCTGTGGACCACGGCCCGCTCGACCCCTTCGAGCGCGACGGCGCCGTCGCCGTCGATGCGCACGGTGAACACGACGGCCGGCCGTGGCGCGTCGGGGAGCAGGCTGGCCGCACCCTCCGACAGCACCGGCGGGTACAGCGGCTCGCGTTCACCCGGCAGGTACACGGTCACCCCGCGGGTCCACGCCTCGACGTCGAGCGGGTCGCCAGGACGGACGAAGAACCCGACGTCGGCGATGGCGTAGTGCAACAAGAGGTCGGCGCCGGCCCGCTCGATCGTGAACGCCTGGTCGAGGTCGGTCGAGCTCGGCGGGTCGAGCGTGACGAACGCCTCGCCCGTGCGGTCGCGGTGCGCGGCCCCGGGTCGGCGCTGGGCGGCCCGCTCGGCCGCTTCCACCACGTCCGGCGGGAAGCCGTCGGGGACGTCCTCCTCACGCCGGATCGCGGCCAATCCGGCCGTCAGCTCGTCGTTCCGTCGGGCGATCCTCATCGGAAGAGGAGCATGCCTCAGCGGCGGACACCCATGAACATGCCCTTGAGCGCCTCGTAGTGCTCGATGACGTGACCGGCGCCGAGCACGACGGCCTCCAGCGGCACGTTCGACATGCGCACGGGCACGCTCGTCTCCCGCTCGATGCGCTGGGCCAGCCCGCGCAGCAGTCCGCCGCCACCGACGAGATACATGCCGCGCACGAGGAAGTCCTGCGACAGCTCGGGCGGCGCCTTGGCCAGGCAGCGGATGACCGAGGCGATGATCGACGACACGACGTCCTCGATGGCGAAGCGGATCTCCTCGGGCGACAGCACGACGGTCTTGGGCAAGCCAGTCATCAGGTCCCGCCCGCGCACCTCGGCCTGGTTCTCGTCCACGGTGGGGTCGGCCGACCCGATGGCGACCTTGATCTCCTCCGCCGTGCGCTCCCCGATGGCGATCCCGTGCTCGCGGCGCACGTAGTTCTGGATCGCCGCGTCGATGTCGAACGACCCGACGCGCACCGCCTCCAGGGCGACGATGCCGCCAAGGCTGATCACCGCCGTCTCGCTCGTGCCGCCGCCGATGTCGATGACCATGTTGCCGACCGGCTCGTCGATGGGCAGGTCGGCGCCGATCGCCGCCGCCATCGGCTGCTCGATCAGGTTGGCGTCGGCGGCGCCGGCGCGGCGGGCGGCGTCGGTGACGGCGCGCCGCTCGACCTCCGTGATCGCCGACGGCACACAGATGACGACCTTCGGGCGCGTGAACCGGCTCACACCGACTCGTTGCAAGAGCAACCGGATCATCCGCTCGGTGATCTCGAAGTCGGTGATGGCGCCGCCGCGCAGCGGCCGGACGGCGACGATGTACCCGGGCGTACGGCCGATCATCTGCCACGCCTCGCGACCCGTCGCCAGAACCTCGCCGGTCTGGCGGTTGAGGGCGATGACGGAGGGCTCGTTGAGCACGATCCCCCGCCCCTTCATGTAGACGAGCGTGTTGGCCGTGCCGAGGTCGATGGCAAGATCACGAGCCACGCGGGTCGTCCCGGTCGTCGGGGTCGTCGGCGTCGGGGTCGAGCTGCTGCACCTGGTCGACGACCGGACGCCGGGCCTCGGGCGACAGCGCGTCGATCTGACGCTGGAACATCTCGACACCGTCGGCGCCTTGCGCCCGGCGGCGCACGATCACGCCCACGGCGCCGAGCACGACGACCACGACGATCGCCACGATCACCCAGGTCACGCGACGGTCCCCGCCTCCGCGATCGGGACGGCGTCGGCGCCCCAGGCCGCGCCGCCAGTCCACACCTCGTGCTTCCAGATCGGCACGGACGACTTCAATGCGTCGATGCCGAAGCGGGCGGCGTCGAACGCCTCGCCACGGTGCGGTGCCGACACCACGACGAGCACCGACGACTCGCCGACGTCGAGCCGACCGAGGCGGTGGATCAGGGCCACCCTCCCGACGGTGCCCCACCGCTGACGGACCTCACCGGCGATGGCCGTCAGGCGGGCCTCGACGGCCTCCTCGTACGCCTCGTAGGTCAGATGCTCGACCGCGTCGCGGCCCTCGGCGTGATCGCGGACGGTGCCGCTGAACAGCACGACGGCCCCGCACGACGGCCGCACGGCCCAGTCGTAGACCATCCCCACCGGCAGCTCCTCGGCCGTCAACGACAACCAGTCGTCGCCGGGAGCGGGTGCCTGCACGGGCCGCATCGTACTCGTGGGTCCGCCGCGCCCGGCCGGGCCGGAGGGGGCCAGGGGGCGACGGTCGGCGGGCCGGGGCCCTGGCTACGCTGCGCCCACGTGAACCCTGGCCCGTTGCCGCCGCACGAGCGCCCATGGCGTCATCCGTCGGAGCTCCCGCCGCCACCGCACGAGCCGACGACGACCGCGGGTCGGCTCCTCATCCTCTCCAGCGCCACCCTCAGCCTCCTCCTGATCGGCGCGCTGGCCGTCACCGTGACGCCCGGACGCGGTCCCGCCACCGTGTCGGACGCCTCGTCGGCGACGCCCGGTGGCCAGCCGGCCTCGTTCGCCTCCGTCTCCATCCAGGTCCCGCTGCCGATGGCCACGCCTGTCGGGGACGGGCACCTGGCGTTGACCACCCTCGACGCCACGGTCCACGCGGCCGACTGGGTGAACGTGCAGTTGCCGTCCGGGCGCGCCGTGCGCGTCGAGGTCGTGCGCGCGGCGTCGGCGGGCGGCATCGCCGTCGTCGTTCTGCCCGACACGACCGAGCAGGCGGTCGAGCTCGCCATCGGCAGCGTGGTCCCCACCGACACCGTGCTCGTCGACGGGCCCGAGCCCACCGTCATCGCCCTCAGCGACCTCGTCGCGCTCGACGTCGACGACGGCACGCCCGTGCTCGACGCCAGCGGCGCGCTGGTCGGGCTGTGCTACCGGCGCGATGGCCGCCGGGTCGAGCTGATGCCCGTCGAGACGATCCCGGTCCTCCCGCCGGTGACCACCGTCCTGACCGTTGCGTCGACCGATCCCCCGGCCGCCACCGAACCACAACCGTCGACGATCCCGAGCTCGGTCCCGACGTCCACGTCGGTCGACTCATCGACGCCGACCACGTCGGTCCCATCGACGACCGATGCGACCGACCCCACCGTCACCTCCGTCGACGCCACGCCCTCGACAGGCTGAACGCGGCGACCGCTCCGCCGACGGTGGCCACGGCCATCGCCGACAACGACAGCTCCTGGCGCCGCTTCGGCGTGATCATCGTCCACCACCGTGACTCCGTGCCCTCGACGTAGGCCTGCTCGTTCGTCACTGCCGGCTGCCACCCCTCGGCCTTGAGCCGGTCGTTGGCGACCAACCACGGCTCACGGATGTAGCTGCGCAGACCGGGTGGGATCGGGCCGCGTTGGAAGCGCCAGCGCACCGCGTCGACGACCTGGGCCACGCGGTCGGGCAGCTTGATGCGGGGCGACTCGCCCGTCAGCGCCCGCACCCGTTCGGCGGGGATCCACCCGTCGGGCGCCACGTTGAACACGCCGTCCATGCGCCGTGTCACGGCGAGCACGATGGCCGAGGCGAGGTCGTCGAGGTGCAGGAACTGGGCGGCCGAGTCCTCCTCGCCGAGTCGGCGTCCGAGCCCAGAGGCGATGGCGCGGGCCAGCGACGAAGTGCCGTCGGCGGCCATCACGACGACGGGGCGCAGCACGGTCACGGTGCGGCCTGGGGTGGCGCGCCGCCAGCGGTCGGCCATCGACTCGACGGTGGCGAGCTGGCGGGCGTACACGAACTCGGCGTCGGGCCGGAGGATGGCGTCCTCCGTCAGGGGCACCGGGTTGTTGGCGTACGCGCCGTAGACCATCGCCGACGACACCAGCACGAGGTGTCCGGCGCCGCCGACGGTGGCGTCGTCCAACATGGCCGCCGCGCCGTCGGTGACGTTCTCCCGGCGCCGGGCCCGCGTGTCGTGGTCGCCGGCGCCGAGGTGGACGACGACATCGCTGGCCCGCGCCGAACCGTCGCGCAGGTCGGGCTCGGCGGACAGCCGGGTCAGCACCCTGCGTCCGAGGTTGCCGTCGGCGCCCGTGACGTGGACCCGTCGCCGGCGTGCGTGGGCGGGGAACGCAGTGACCGTCACCGGTGCACCCTCGTGACGATGCGAGCGAGCGAGCGCCAGCGAGCGAGCGGCTGACAACGGCCTGCGTGGCCGGGGAACGCAGTGACCGTCACGAGCCGAGGATACGCGGCGGGATCTCCACGTAGCATCGAGTTCATGCCCGACGGATCGAGTCCCGACGAGCGCCCGGACGACCCGTTCCTCTCCCTCCCGATGTTCGGTGACCTGGCCAAAGCGCTCGCCGGCCAAGGCCCGTTGAACTGGGACGCCGCCCGCCAGTTCGCCCAGCTCGGCTCGAGCGGCGGCGCCGCGGAACCCAACGTCGACCCCGCGGTGCGCCTCGCCTACGGCGAGCTGGCCCGGCTGGCCTGGTTCCACGTCGCCGACACCGTCGGCTCGGCGGCGGTGGCGCCAGAACCGCAGGTCGTCACGCGCAGCCAGTGGGCCAGCGCCACGCTCGACGCCTACCGCCACCTGTTCACGGAGATGGCCACCGCGCTCGGCACGCAGGACACCGAAGCCGACACGACGGACGATCCGATGATGGCGATGATGGCCGGCCTCTCGAAGATGCTGGCCCCGGCGATGCTCGGCATGTCCGTCGGTTCGATGGTCGGCCGTCTGGCGACGCGGGCGTTCGGGACCCACGACCTGCCGATCCCCCGCCGGCCGGCCACGGTCAGCCTGGTGCCGGCCAACATCGACGGCTTCGCCACGGACTGGGAGATCCCCGTCGACGAGATGCGCCTGTGGGTCCTGGCCCACGAGATGGCCGGCTACGCGCTCTTCACCGCCGACCACCTGCGCGACGCTCTGTCTGACCTCGTCCGTCGCCACGTCGCCGGCTTCCGACCCGACGCCAGCGCGGTCGCCGACCGGATCGGCTCGCTCGACGTCGGAGCCGAGGATCCGATGGCCGCGCTCCAGCAGGCGCTCGGCGACCCGGCGGTCGTTCTCGGCGCGGTCACGTCCGACGAGCAGCGGGCGTTGCAGCCGAGACTCGACACGCTCGTCGCCGTCGTCGTCGGCTACACGGACTGGGTCGTCGACGCCGTCGCCGTGCGCGTCGTCGGCGGCAACGCGTTGCGCATCGCCGAGGCCGCCCGCCGACGGCGCGTCGAGACGTCGGCCTCCGATCTGTTCGTCGAGCAGCTCCTCGGGATCCGCCTCGGTGACGACCAGATCGCCCGGGGCAAGGCGTTCGTGCAGGGCGTCGTCGACCGGGCCGGTGACAAGGGGCTGGAACCCCTGCTGCGGCGCCCCGACGCCATCCCCACCCCCAACGAGCTCGACGCGCCGGGCCTGTGGCTGGCCCGGCTGGAGGAACCACCCGTCAGCGACGCCTGAGGGGTGTGCGCCACGGCAGGCGCGGGCGGCGGGCCCGACGCACGCCGGTGGTCTGCGCGCCGGTGGCGTAGTTCGCCAGGCCGACGATCACGGCGACGCCGACGAGCACGAACCCGATGCGGCCGGGGATCACGATGACCACCGGCACCAGCCCGGCGACGGCCCACGCCAACTGGAAGCGGGTCTCGAACTTGGCGAAGGCCCGACCGCGGTTGGCGTGCGGCGCGTCGCGTTGGACGATGCTCTCGAAGCCAAGCCGACCGACGGCCGCCGACAGGTTCACGGCGACGGCGAGCCCGACGCCGGCCGGGATCCCGCCGATCAGGCCGGCCATCACGCCGGCCGCACCCGACAGCGCCAGTGCGCCGATGAGCATCGTCTCCTCGCTGGCCCGCCGCCGCAGCACCGGCGCGATGGCGTTGCCGACCATCGTGCCCAGCGCCGACAACCCGATCGCCACGCCGAACCAGGCGGTGCCGTTCGTCCGCGAGCGCAACCAGAAGGCCAGGTGGAAGAACACGAACCCGACCGCGCCACGCATCACGAGCATCGCCACCGAAGCGAGCTGCAGGCCCGTGGAGCGCAGCTGCCCCCGCTCGACGGAGTCGATGTCGTCCGTGGCCACGGCGTCGGCCGACAGCCGCGTCGCACTGAGCAGAGCGACGGCGAACAGCAGCGCGGCATAGATCAACGTCCCGCCGCCCTTGGCCGGGGTGAGCTGGATGATCCCCGCCGGGATGACGGCCACGAACCCGGTGAGCCCGGCGATCAGCCCGAGCTTGGAGTTGGCCTCGACCAGCTCGCCCTCCGTGCGCACGACCGAGGGCACGAGCGCCGACTTCGACACCACGTACGTCTTCTGCAGCACCAGCGCGGCGAAGACGAGGGGGAACAGGGCCAGGCTGTCGATCGACGCCGCCATGAGCAGCGACAGCACGATGCGGGCCAGGGCCACGATCTGGATGACGGCCCGCCGCCCGCCGGCGATGCGATCGATGACCGGCCCGATCAGCGGGGCGATGAACAGGAACGGGGCGAAGCTGACGACGAGGAACAGCAGCACCCTGGTGCGCGCCGTGTCGAGGTCGATGCGCAGGAACAACGAGTCGGCGAGGGCGACGAGCATCGCCGCGTCGCCGCCCATCATCGACGCGTGCGTGATGCTGAGCCGACGGAACTTCGAGAGGGGAGCCCTGGCCGACGTCACGCCCGGCCCATGCTACGGAACGTGGTCGCGTCGTTCAGAGGCGACAGCGCGGGTTCGGCACGCCGGCGCCTCCAGGCGCTTCGGCGGCCGCGTCGTGAACGGAACCGGGTCGCGTCGTCTCAGCGAGCGGCGGGTTCGCGTTCGCGCGCGTACTTGTAACCGAGGCCGCGGATGGTGACGATGCGCGTCGGTTGGCTCGGGTCGGGCTCGATCTTGGCCCGCAGGCGCTTGACGTGGACGTCGAGCGTCTTGGTGTCGCCGACGTAGTCGCTCCCCCACACGCGATCGATCAACGTCTCGCGCGGCAGGACCCGGCCGGCGTTGGCGAGCAGTAGGTGCAGCAGGTCGAACTCGCGCAGCGGCAGCCCGACGGGCTGTCCGCCGACGGTGACCGTGTGCTCGTCGGGGTCGAGCACGACGTCGCCGACGGCGATGGCGCCGGGGCCGAGCTCGCCGGCCTCGCTCCCCGCTGGGCCACGGCGGCGCAGCACGGCACGCATCCTCGCGATCAGCTCGCGCATCCGGTAGGGCTTGGTGACGTAGTCGTCGGCGCCGACCTCCAACCCGACGACGGTGTCGATCTCGGCGCCCTTGGCGGTGACCATGATGATCGGCACTTGGCTGCGCTTGCGCAGCTGCCGGCACACGTCGATGCCCGACACGCCGGGGAGCATGACGTCGAGCAGGACGAGGTCGGGCTGGAGGGCGTCGAACCGCGCCAGCGCCTCGAAGCCGTCGGTGGCGACCTCGACCCGGAACCCTTCGCGCGACAGCCCGCTGGTGAGGGCCTCGACGAAGCCGGGCTCGTCCTCGACGACGAGGACCGTCGTCGTCACTGGTGCCCCATCGAGTCACGCGACGGATCGACGATGTGAGCGGTGCGGCGGCACCAGTGACCGTGTCGCCGCAAAGCCGGCGACGAAGAAGCACCGTAACGCCTGAGCTCGCTCCGCTCGCTCACCGAGCCGCCCGTTCAGCCGGCACGTCGGCGTCCTCGTTGCTCGGAGCGAGCGGCAGGCGGAGGACGAACGTCGACCCTTCGCCCTCCTGCGACGACACGAGCACGGCGCCACCGTGGTTGTTGGCGACATGCCGGACGATCGAGAGGCCGAGGCCCGTCCCACCGGTGTCCCGGCTGCGGGCCCGGTCGACGCGGTAGAAGCGCTCGAAGATGCGGTCGTGCTCGGCGGCCGGGATGCCGACGCCGTGGTCGGCGACCATCAGCTCGGCCCACGGCCCCTCGACGCGCACCCGCAGCTGCACGCTCGAGCCCTGCTCGCTGTAGTTCACGGCGTTCTCGACGAGGTTTCCCAACGCCGAGACGAGTTGACGTCGATCGCCGGCCAGGCGCACGCCTGTCGGTGGGTCGAGCAGGCTGACGTCGATGCGGCGCTGCTCGGCGACCGCGGCGACGCGGGCCATGGCGTCACGGGCCAGCTGGACGGCGTCGACCTCGTCCCACACGGGGGACTCACCGAGCTCGATGCACGACAGCTCCATCAGCTCGTCGATCGTGCGGGCGACGCGATGCGACTCCTCGACCAGCCGGGCGGCCATGCGGGCCACGGCGGCGGGGTCGTCCTCGTCGGCCAGCGCCTCAGCCAAGAGGGCGAGGGCGCCGACCGGTGTCTTCAGCTCGTGGCTGATGTTGGCCACGAAGTCGGTGCGGACGGCGTCGACGCGGCGGCGCTCGCTGACGTCCTCGATCGTGACGACGGCGGCGCCCCCAGGAAGCGGCGCGGCCTTGACGACGACGGCCATGCGGGGCGGTCCGTAGAGCTCGAGATCCTTGCGCCCGGGCTCACCACGGCGCGCCACGACGAGGAGCGCGTCGACGGTGTCGTCGACGAGCAGGCCGATGTGCGTCCCGGCGAGCGCCGTCGACGCGGCGTTGCGGTACGCCACCCGGCCGCCCCCGCTGGCCACGACGACACCGAGCGCGAGCTGGTCGAGCACGTCCGGCCAGCGCAGCGGCGCACCCTCGCCCGGGGAGGCGACGACGGATGGCGGGGTCACGGGGGGGAGCGCGTCGCTGGCGTGCAGGCGGCGGATGACGATCGTGGCCACCACCGCGCCGGCGACGGCCGCCGCGAGCGCGGACAGGATGACGGTCATCCGGCCCCGTGCTGTTCGACTCGCTCGGCGTACCGGGCGGCCCCGACGTGCTCGGGCACGAGCCCGGTGACGACGAAGCGCACGCGCTCGCCGATGTTCACGGCGTGATCGCCGATGCGCTCGTAGAACCGGGCGACGACGGCGAGCTGGACGGCGACCTGGATGTCGAGCTTGTCGCTCGAATGGCTCTCGAAGATGGCCTGCACGAACTGGCGTTGCAGGGCGTCGAGGTAACCGTCCATGTCGTCGAGGGCCGCGGCCCGCACGGCGTCGCTCGTGAGGTAGGCCTCGGTGGCCTCCTTGAAGAGCTGGCTGGCCTGGTCCCCCATCTTCTGGATGACGCCGCGCAGCTTCGGGTCCATGCGGTGCCCGTAGATCCGTCGCGCCGCCTTGCAGATGTTGACGGTGAGATCGGCCGACCGCTCGATCTCGGCGATGATCCGCAGGGCGGCGACGATCTGGCGCAGGTCACTGGCCACGGGGGACTGCAGGGCCAGGACCGAGTAACACCGATCCTCGAGCTGCAGCGACTTGGCGTCGAACTCGTCGTCACCGAGGATCATGTACTCGGCGCCCTCGAGGTCCTGGCTCAGCAGGATCTCCGTCGCCCTGGGGACGTTCTCGGTCACCCCAGCGGCGAGCTTGGCGATGTCCTGGCGGATCCCGTCGAGGTCGTGGTGGAAGCTGCGACGCAGCTCGAGGCCGTTGGCCGGCTCCGGCACGACGTCTGCGGCGCGGTCGGACATCAGCCGAACCGCCCGGTCACGTAGGCCTCGGTGCGCTCGTCGTCAGGGTTGGAGAAGATCTTGCCCGTCGGGTTGTACTCGATCAGCCGGCCGGTGCGCCGGTCACTGTCGTGGCTGACCTCGGTCGTGAAGAAGGCCGTCCGGTCACTGACCCGTGCGGCCTGTTGCATGTTGTGCGTGACGATCACGATCGTGTACTCGTTCTTGATCTCCTGCATCAGCTCCTCGATGCGCGCCGTGGCAATCGGATCGAGCGCCGAGCACGGTTCGTCCATCAGGATCACCTCGGGCTCGACGGCGATGGCCCGGGCGATGCACAGGCGCTGCTGCTGGCCACCCGAGAGGCCGAGGCCGGACGACTTCAACCTGTCCTTCACCTCGTCCCACAGCGCGGCGCCGCGCAGCGACCGCTCGACGACGGCATCGAGCTCGACCCGCTTCTTGACCCCGGCGAGGCGCGGCCCGTAGGCGACGTTGTCGTAGACGCTCTTGGGGAACGGGTTGGGCTTCTGGAACACCATGCCGATGCGACGGCGCACCTCGGTGGCGTTGACCTGGCCGTCGTACAGGTCGACACCGTGGTAGCTGACGGTACCCTCGACGCGAGCCGACTCGATGAAGTCGTTCATCCGGTTGAAGCACCGCAGCACGGTCGTCTTGCCGCACCCCGACGGCCCGATCAGCGCCGTGATCTCGTGCTGGTGCACGTCGATCGTGACGTCCCGGACGGCGCGGAACTCGCCGTAGTACACGCTGAGGTCGTCGATGTCGAACACCACCTGCTGCGTTCCCGGCGCGACGGGACGATCGGCGGCCTCGATCGCGAGATCGAGCGGGGCGGGGTCGGACATCGCGGAGATCCTCGGTGGGCTGGTGGTGGTCTGGTCGGTCACGGTAGCTACCTCTCGGTCGTCAGGTGCCGACGCGCCGGCGCTCGAAACGGTTGCGCAGCACGATCGCGGCGGCGTTGAAGAACAGCACGAGCACCAACAGCACCAGTCCGGCGGAGGCCGCGGCGTTGGCCCAGCTGATGTCGGCGTTCGGCTGGTCCGGCCGTCCGGACCAGCTGAAGATGAGGATCGGCACGGCCGTGAACCTCTCGGTGAGGCCGGTCACGGGCAGCAGGCCGGTCACGGCGCCGATCACGATCAGGGGTGCCGCCTCACCGAGCGCTCGAGCGATCGACAGCACGGTGCCGGTCAGGATCCCCGGCGCGGCGTACGGCAGGACGTGGTCGCGGGTGACCTCCCAGCGCGACGCGCCGACGCCGTAGCCGGCGTCGCGCAGGCCTTGGGGGACCGATCGGATGGCCTCCATCGACGTGATGATCACGATCGGCAGGACGAGGACCGCCATGGTCAGGGCCGCCGCGATCACGGTCTGGCCCTGGGTGACGGGCTCGAGCCAGCGGACGAAGATGATCAGGCCGAGGATCCCGTAGATGATCGCCGGGACGCCGGCCAAGTTGCGGATGTTCACCAGGATGAGCCGGGTGAGCCGGTTGCCCTGGCTGGCGTACTCCTCGAGGTAGATGGCCGCCGCCACGCCGAGCGGGATGGCGACGAACACGACGCCGAGCCCGATGAAGGTCGAGCCGAACAGGCCGGGCCAGATGCCGACTTCCGCCGGGTCGGAGCCGATGGTGCCGGTGACGACCCCGGTCCCCTGGTTCTCCAGCACCGGCATGGCCTCGGTCACGATTTGGGCCAACAGGGTGAACAGCACGAGCATCGTGATGCCGGCGGCGAGCAGCAGGAGGACGAGGAAGATCAGGCCGCGGGCATCACGGTCGCGTCGGGTCAGCGAGGCCCGGACGACATCGCCGGCGGTCCGGCCGCCGAGAGCTGGGGTGATGAGCGCCACAGGGTCTCCGATCAGTACTTCTGGCGGACGCGCTGGACGAAGCGGTTGCCGACGAGGTTGAGGCCGAGCGTGACGACGAAGAGCAGGAAGCCGACGAAGAACAGCGCTTCGAACGGTGCCCCGCCGCGGTTGGAGTCCGTGCCGACGGCGTTGGTCATGGCGCCGGTCATCGAGATCCCGCCGTTGAGCGGATTGAACCCGGTGAACGGCCCGCTGCCGTCGTAGCCGGCGGCCATCGTGGCGACCATCGTCTCGCCGATGGCCCGCGACACGGCGATGATCGACGCCGCCACGAGCCCCGACACGGCGGCGGGCAGCACGACCCGCACGACCGTGTTCACCTTGCGGGCGCCGCAGCCATAGCTGGCCTCGCGCAGCGAACCGGGCACTGCGCTGAGTGCGTCCTCCGACACGGCGGCCATGATCGGAATGACGAGGATGCCGATGCCGAGGCCGGCGGCGAGCATCGACTTGGCGCTGTCGGGTTGGCCGAAGAACCGGTTGACGAGGTCGGGGGCGATGAACTTGAGCACGAAGAACCCGACGACCACCGACGGGATGCCGGCCAGGACCTCGATGACCGGCTTGACCACCTTGCGCACCCGGCGGGGTGCGTACTCGGAGAGGTAGACGGCGGTACCGAGCCCGAACGGCACCGCGACGACCATCGCCACAGTGCTCATGATCAGCGTGCCGAGGACGATGGTGCTGAGGTCGAAGCGCTCCCGCCGGGGGAACCATCCCGTGTCGAAGAGCACACCGAAGTCCCAGTCGATGAACCGGAGGAAGTTCAGCGTCCCACGCGCCAGCACGAACAGGATCAGCAGGCTGATCACGATGGAGGTGATCGCCGCGGCCTGGAACACGTGGCGCATCGCGCGCTCGCGGTTGCGCCGGCGGGCGCTGCCCTGGAGATCCCGGATCGTCAACATCTGGTACTCATCATCGTCGCGCGGACGCGCCGGCCGGCTCCCGAGCAGGGCCGACCGGCGACGTCGTGCACTCGGTCAGCGGCCTTCCCACGCGGCGCGGGATGCCTCGATGCGCTCGGCCGGCAGGTCCACGTAGCCGGCATCGGCGACGGTGGCCAGCCCCTGGTCCGACAGGTACAGGTCGACGAAG
>JACCUL010000264.1 GCA_013811855.1 Acidimicrobiia bacterium | reverse complement strand
TCACCGTGCCGTCGGCGCGCTCACCCGCGACGCGCAGGAGCTGCGGGCCGAGGGCGGCCACGACGATCGGGAACGGCGACGCCCCCTTGGCCGACAGCGCGAGGTGGACGCGGTACAACTCGCCGTCGACGGCCGCCGGGCGATCCTCCGACAGCGGGCGCAGCACGTCGAGGTACTCGGTGAGGTGGCGGACGGCTCGCTCGAGGCGAAGCCCGTACATCGACTCGATGACGACCTTGTGGCTGAGCCCGATGCCGAGGCACAGCCGTCCTCCGGCGATGGCGTTGACGGTCACGGCCTGCTGGGCCAACGCCGCCGGGTGCCGGGGGAAGGTCGGCACGACGCTGGTGCCGAGCTCGATGCGCGGCACCTCTCGACCGACGACCGCGAGTGCGGTCAGCGCGTCGTGGCCGAAGATGTGCGACGTCCAGAAGCTGGCGAACCCGTCGGCCTCGGCGCGCCGGGCGTGTTCGACGACCTCGTCGATCGTCCCATCGTTGACCGTCTGGTTGAACACCCCGATGCGCATGGCAGCAACGTAGCCAGCGGTCCGCTCATGCCAATGCGACGAGGTCGAGCCAGTCGGCGCCGAAGTAGTCGAGCTCGCCGTCGGGCATCAGCAGGACCTTGTCGGGGGCGAGCTGCTCGACGAACGCCGTGTCGTGGCTGACGAACACGACGGAGCCGGGCCATCCGCTGAGGGCGTCGGCGACGGCCGTGCGACTCGCCGGATCGAGGTTGTTGGTCGGCTCGTCGAGCAGCAGCAGGTTGTTGCGCCCGACCATCAGCATGGCCAGCGCCAACTTCGTCTTCTCGCCGCCCGACAGCGTGCCGGCCTCCTGGAACACCTTCTCGCCCGACAGCCGGAACATCCCGAGCAGGCCGCGCAGCTGGGTCTCGGTGAGCACGATGTTCTGTGGCACCTCGGCCCTGATGTTGTCGAGCAGCGACACGTCGATGCGCAGGTTGTCGTGCTCCTGGGCGTAGTAGCCGACCGTCACGTTGTGGCCGAACGACACGGTGCCGGCGTCGGCCTCCGTCTCGCCGGCGAGGATGCGCAGCAGGCTCGTCTTGCCGGCGCCGTTGAGGCCGAGCACGAGCAACCGCTCGCCCCGCCCGACGTCGAACGACACGTCGTCGAACACGGACGGCCCGCCGTACGACTTGGCCAACCCGTCGGCCTCGAGCACCGTGCGGCCGGGAACCGGCGGTTCCGGAAAGCGGACCCGCAGGGTCGTGACGTTGCGCGGCGCGTCGACCCGCTCGGCCTCCAGCCGAACGATGCGCTTCTCCATGTTGTGGGCCATCGCCGCCTTCGTGGCCTTGGCGCCGAAGCGGTCGACGACTGCCTGCATGCGGGTGAGCTGCTTGGTCTGGCGAGCGGCGACCTTGGCGGCCCGGGACTCGTCGGCGGCCCGGGCGGCGACGTACTGCGAGTACGTGCCCCGGTACTCGACGAGGTGGCCGCTGGCGTCCTCGCCGACGCGGTCGAGGTGCAGGACGCGGGTGATCGCCTCGTCGAGCAGTTCGAGGTCGTGGCTGACGACGAGCAGTGCGCCGCGGTAGCTGCGCAGGAAGCCCATCAACCAGTCCCTGGCGTCGACGTCGAGGTGGTTGGTCGGCTCGTCAAGGCACAGCACTTCGCTGCCGGCGAACAGGATGCGAGCCAGCTCCACCCGTCGCCGCTCGCCGCCCGACAGGGTGCCGATCGGGGCGTCGACCCGGGTGTCGGAGATGCCGAGCCCGGCGGCCAGCGCCCGGGCTTCGCTCTCCGCGCCGTACCCGCCGGTCGTGCGGAAGTGGTCCTCGGCGCGCGAATAGCGGTCGACGTTGCGCTCGTCGGGACGCTCCTCCATGGCGATGCGCAACTTCTCGATGCGTTCCAGCTCGGCGTCGATCCCCCGTCCCGACAGGATGTGCGACACCGCCGTCCTCCCGTCGAGGATGCCCGCGATGCGCGGGTCCTGGGGTAGGTAGCCGAACCCACCGGTGTGCCGCACCCGTCCGGCAGCCGCCGGCGCCTCGGCCCCGAGCACGCGCAGCAGGCTGGTCTTGCCGGCCCCGTTGCGCCCGACGAGGCCGACCTTGTCCCTGGGCATGACGGTGAAGGTGGCCGACTCGACGACGAGCCGACCCCCGACCTCCACCGAGAGTCCCTGGGCCTGGAGCATCGGACCAGGCTCGCAGGGCGTCCCGGTGGTTCCAACCGGGTTCGACCGCTGGCGCGGCGTCAGGTCCCGGGGACCGACGGCGGCGCCGTCACGGCCGGCGGGTCGGTGGCCGCCGGCGGATCGGTCGGCGGTGCTGGAGGTGGATCCGTCCCCGATCGTGGGGCCGTGGTCGTCGTCGCCGTCGGCACGGTCGTCGTCGTCGCCGGTGGCGGTGGCTGTGGCGGACCATCCTCGTCGTCGTCGACGGGCGGCACGTACGGATCGTCGGGCTCGGGCACGTAGATCGTCGGCGGGCCCTGCGAGTCGTCCTCGTAGTCGGAGTCCAGGCACGATCCCACGCTGCCGGCCGGCGCGGCGCCCAGCCCCTCGGCGACCAGCCCGGCGAGCGCGGCGCGACCGGCGGTGCTGAGGTGCAGCCCATCGCCACCGAGCAGCGCGTCGTTGCCCGCGCTGACCGTCCTCCACGGGCCGAGCCAGACGTTGGAGCGGGACGCCGCCAGGCCCTCGAGCACGTAGTTGACCTCGGCCCGGCTGGTCTCGAACTCTGTCACCGTGAGCAGCACGATCGGACGGGAACCGAGACGGTCCAGGATCTCGGCCATCTGCTCGTCGAACTGGACGGCGCTGTCGCGGTAGTTGTTCCCGAGCATCACGACGGCGGCGTCCCAGCCGGCGGCCAAGCGATCGTCGAGCACCTCGAGGCCGAACTCGGCGCTGCGTCCGCTCTCGGCATCGACCTCGACGGACCATCCAGCGGGGACGAGCTGGTCGCACAGCTCGTCGCCGTACCGGTCCGAGATCGCCGCCAGGATCGAGTCGCCGATCACGAGGACGCGGTTGCCCACGGCCAGCCGACCGATCGGCGCGTCGGGGTCGACGGTGGTGGGGGGCGCCGACGACGGGGCGGTGGTCGACGCCGCGGCCGTCGACGGAACGACCGTCGACGGAACGACCGAGGTCGCCGAGACCGTGGGGTCGGGGGCGAACGGGTCGGACAGCTCGCCGAGCTCGATCGTCCCCGGCGGGCCGTCGTCGCCGAGCGCCTCGCCCCCGCAGCCGACGAGCACCAGCGAGGCGAGCGCGATCAGCCCGGAGGGTGCGGCTCGCCGAAGCACCCGGCTATTGAACCGCGCCCGACCGTCGATCGGCGGTTACAGCTGGCGACCGGCCAGCAGGTCGCGGATCTCGGCCAGCAGGTCGGCCTCGGTCGGCCCCACCACGACGACCTCCTGCGGCTTCTTGACGCGGTTGTACGCCTTGATGATGACGAACAGGACCAGGGCGGTCAGCACGAGGACGATCAGCGTGTTGATGAACGCACCGATCTGCAGGACCGAGTCGACGGACGTCTCCCGCCCCGTGGCCGGATCGATCACCGTGTCGACGTTCTCGCGCAGCGTGATCGTGATGTTGCCGAAGTCGGGCTGGCCGAAGACGGCGGCGACGACTTGCATCATGATCCCATTGGTGAACGACGTGATCACGGCACCGACGGCGCCGGCCAGGATGACGGCGACCGCCAGCTCGATCATGTTGCCGGTGGCGATGAATTCCTTGAACTCTCGGACGAAGTTGCGCATGGCTCGTTGGGGTCCTCGGTGAGATCGGTGGCAGGGGACGCGTCCGCGGGGCGCGAGTCAAACACACGTGTGTCCTCGTGGACGTCGTCGAACCGGTCGATCGTGCGCAGCGATGGGAACAGGAACCACCACACGCCGACGACGGCCAGCGTGGCGAACCCCCCGATCGTGACCGCCGGACCGACGCCGAGCCACGTGGCGGCGGCGCCGGACTCGAACGCGCCGAGCTCGTTGGACGCGCCGATGAAGACGTTCTCCACCGCCATGACGCGGCCGCGCATGCGGTCCGGCGTGGCCAACGGCACGAGCGTCCCTCGGATGAACACGCTGATGGCGTCGGCGCCGGCGAGCACGACGAGCGCGATGAACGCCACGAGGTAGTCGCGGGTCATGCCGAACACGATGGTGGCGACGCCGAAGATGGCCACGACCACGAACAGAGTCGGGCCGATGCGTCGGCGGACCGGCGAGACGGCCAGGATCGCCGTGATGATGACCGCGCCGATCCCAGGCGCGGCGCGCAACCAGCCGTACCCGACGTTGCCGACACCGAGGCGGTCCTCGGCGATGGCCGGCAGCAGCGCGACGGCACCGCCGAAGAGCACGGCGAACAGGTCGAGCGCGATCGCGCCGAGGAGCACCGGGCGGCCGGCGACGAAGCGCAGGCCCTCCAGGGCGTGGTGCAGCGACGGCCGTTCGTTGGCCGGCGTGCGCTGCTGGGGGTGGCGGACCCGGAGGACGGCGACACCGCCGGCGGCGACGGCGAAGCAGATCGCCGACACGACGTACGGGATCGTCGGGTCGACGTCGTAGAGGAACCCGCTGGCGGCCGGCCCCGCGACAAGGCCGAACTGCCAGCTGGCCGAGTAGAAGGCGACGAGCCTCGGGAGCCCGCCGTGGGGAACGATCATCGGCGGGACCGAACGCAGCGACGGGGCGACGAACGCTCGTGACACGCCGAACAGCGCGGCGATGACGAAGATCGGGACGGCCGACGTGGGGTCCCCGGCGGCGTAGACGCAGAAGGCGATCGACGTGATGACCTCGCCCGACAACCCGATGGCGGCGACACGGCGGCGATCGAACCGATCGGCCGCCGATCCCGTGAGCGGGAGGAGCAGGAGGGCCGGGAGGAACTCGACGAGTCCGAGCAGGCCGAGGGCGAGCTCGCTGTCGGTGATGTCGTAGAGCTGCTTGCCGAGGGCGGCCGCCTGGAGGAACGCGCCGACCGAGCCGGCGGTGGCGGCGACCAGGAACCACCGGATGTTGCGGTCGCCGAGGAGCTGCCGGCCCGTCGGGCCCACGCTCGTCGGCTCGTCGGGGCTGCTCACCGTCGGCCGAACGTACCGGCCGTGTCACACTCGGACAGCGAGCAAGCGCAGCGAGCTCCAGCAGGACGGTGCTTTCTTCTTCGCCGCACAGCGGCGAAGAAGATCATCGGTGCCGGTCCATCGTTGAGGCAGCGGACAGATCGCAGGACTCGAGAGGGGCACCGATGACGAACGTGGCCGAGGAGACCCGGTGGATGGACGCCACGGCGCAGGCGGCGCTCGTCGCCGACGGTGAGGCGACCCCGGTGGAGCTGGTCGAGGCGGCCGTCGAGCGCATCGAGCGCGACGACCCTGCGCTCAACGCCGTGGTGATGCGCTGGTTCGACCATGCCAGGGCGACCGCCGCCGATCCGTCGCTCCCGCGCGGGCCGTTCCGCGGCGTGCCGTTCCTGCTCAAGGACCTCGCCGCCAGCTACGCCGGCCAGACCCTCTCCAACGGCAACGCCGCGCTCAAGGCGGCGGGGATCGTCGACCGGGCCGATACGACCCTGGTCGTCCGCCACCGTGCCGCCGGGCTCGTCGTCGTCGGCCGGACCAACAGCCCCGAGATGGGCAGCCTGCCGACGACCCAGCCGATGGCGTGGGGACCGACCCGCAACCCGTGGGACCTGGAACGCACACCCGGCGGGTCCAGCGGTGGCGCAGCGGCGGCCGTGGCCGCGGGCATGGTGCCGTTCGCCCACGCCTCCGACGGCGGTGGCAGCATCCGCATCCCGGCGTCGTGCTGCGGGCTCGTCGGGCTGAAGCCGAGCCAGGGGCGGATCTCGATCGGGCCGGTTCGTACCGAGGCCGGGCTCAGTGTCGAGCACTGCGTCAGCCGCACGGTGCGTGACTCGGCCGTGCTGCTGGATGCGGTGCGCGGGCCGGGCATCGGCGACGCGGTCACCGCCCCGGCGCCGCAGCGGCCGTATGCCGAGGAGGTCGGCGCCGATCCGGGACAGCTGCGGATCGGATTCCTCGACACCGACCCGCGTGGCGGGTCACTGCACGGCGACTGCGTCAGTGCGGTGCGCGCGGCGGCGGCGATGCTCGAGGGGCTCGGCCACGACGTCTCCGCCGACAGCCCGGCGGCGCTCAGCGACGAGACGTTGACGGAGAAGTTCATGGCGATGTGGGCGACGAACATGGCGATGGCCGTCAGGGCCTTCGGCGAGACGCTCGGGCGCGAACTGACGGAAGCCGATGTCGAACCGGTGAACTGGGCCCAGGCCGAGTTCGCGGCAAGCCTGAGCGCCGTCGACCACGCCGCCGCGGTCGCTGCCGGCCACGCGTTCAGGCGGCGCATCCAGCAGTGGTGGAGCGACGGCTGGGACGTCCTCTTGACGCCGACGCTCGGCGAGCCGCCTCCACCGCTGGCGGAGTTCGAGCCGGTCGAGGGCGACCCGACAGCACCGATGCGCAGAGCGACGCAGTTCGTACCGTTCACGCCGGCGTTCAACATGAGCGGCCAGCCGGCCGTCAGCCTGCCGCTGCACTGGAACGACGACGGCCTGCCGATCGGCGTCCAGCTCGTCGCCGCCTACGGCCGCGAGGACGTCCTGTTCCGCCTCGCCGCTCAACTCGAGTCCGCCCACCCCTGGTCCGACCGCCACCCCCCACTCTGACCCCGCCGCGATGAGGGCGCAACGCGATGAGAGATGAGCGCGCATCTCGCGCTCATCGCTCACTCGCCGGCCGTGGTCAGCGGGCGGTCCAGCCGCCGTCGACGATGAGGCTGTGGCCGGTGAGGAACGAGCCGGCGGGAGTGGCGAGGAGGAGCAGCGCGCCGTCCAGTTCGTGCGGCTCGCCCATGCGTGGGATCGGGGTGTTCGTGGCGACGAACGTGATCGCCCCGGGGTCGGTCTCCATGCCCGCGGTCATCTCCGACGGGAACCACCCGGGACACAAGGCGTTCACACGCACCCCTTTGCGCGCCAGCTGCAGCGCCAGCTCACGCGTCAGGTTGACGACGGCGCCCTTGCTGGCGCAGTACGAGGACTGCTTGACCGGCGTCGAGCCGACATGACCGAGCATCGAGGCGACGTTGACGATGCTCCCCCCGCCGTCGGCGATCAGGGCCGACGCGGCCAGCTTGCACAGGTGCCACAGCGCGGTGACGTTGAGGTCCATCACCGACTCGAACCGCTCCAGCGTCTCGTGCTCGATGGCCACGGTGTCGGTCATGCCGGCGTTGTTGACGAGCACGTCCAACCGCCCGGCACGCTCCAACGTGACGTCGATCAACTGCTGGCGATCGGCGGGCTCGGCCAGGTCACCGGCCACGACGACGGCGTCGGTCAGTTCGGCGGCCAGCGTCTCCAGGCGGTCGGCGCGGCGGGCGGCGAGGACCACCCGCGCGCCGACCGCGTCGAGCACCCTGGCGAACCGTTCCCCCAGCCCCGACGACGCGCCAGTGACCACCGCCACGCGACCGTCGAGGCGGAACGGAGCGAGCGGATCGAGCGTCTTCGTCACGTCGGGCGAGCGTAGGAGACGTCGAGCGCTCGGGGTGCACCGTCATCCGGGTGGACGGGCGGTGCCGAAAACCTGCTGCGGAAGCAACGACCACGTGCCGATGAACACGTGCACACC
>JACCUL010000246.1 GCA_013811855.1 Acidimicrobiia bacterium | reverse complement strand
GCGCTCGATCGGTGGCTGGCGTTGGGCGGTGCCGACCTCGACGCCCGCAGCGGCCAGGTGTGGGCCGACCTCGGTCTGGCGGCCCGGCTGCTCGACCAGCCGACGGCCTCGCTGTCGGGCGGTGAGGCGGCCCGAGCCGGGCTGGCCGCGCTGCTGCTCGCCCGCTTCGACGTCTTCCTGCTCGACGAGCCGACCAACGATCTCGACCTCGACGGCCTCGACCGGCTGGAGCGGTGGATCACCGGGCTGGCCGCGGGCGTCGTGCTCGTCAGCCACGACCGCACGTTCCTGGCCAACACCGTGACCCACGTCGTCGAGCTCGACGAGTTCAGCCGCACGGCGACGACGTTTGCCGGCAGCTGGCAGGCCTACCTCGACGAGCGCGAGACGGCCCGCCGCCACGCCTGGGAGCGCTTCGAGCAGTACGACACCGATCGTCGCTCGCTGGCGCGGCGGGCCCAGCAGCAGCGGGAGTGGGCCAGCCAGGGGCTGTCCAAGGTGCGTCGATCGGACGAGCCCGACAAGAACATCCGTGCCTTCAAGGTCAACCAGACCGAGCAGCTCGCCGGGAAGGCCGCCCGCACCGAGCGGGCGATCGAGCGGCTCGAGGTGGCCGACAAGCCGCGGGAGCCGTGGCTGCTCAGGCTGACAGTGTCGTCGCCGGGCCGCACGGGTGACGTCGTGGCCCGCTTCGACGGGGTCGTGGTCGAACAGGGCGAGTTCCGGCTCGGACCGATCGACCTGACCGTCGGCACGGCGGAGCGGATCGCGCTCGTCGGGGCCAACGGCTCCGGCAAGACGACACTCATCGACGTCCTGACCGGGCGTCGGTCACCGAGCGACGGGCGCGTCAGCGTCGGGCCGAGCGTCGTCGTCGGTGAGATCGAGCAGGCTCGTCACCAGCTCGGCGACGACGTCGACCTGCTGCGCACGTTCCAGGACCGCACGGGCATGGACACCGGCGCGGCCCGGACGTTGCTGGCCAAGTTCGGGCTGGTCGCCGACCACGTCACCCGGCCGGCGGCCACCCTGTCGCCAGGTGAACGAACCCGCGCCGCACTCGCCCTCCTCATGGCCAACGGGGCCAACGTGCTCGTGCTCGACGAACCGACGAACCACCTCGACCTTCCGGCCATCGAGCAGCTGGAGGCGGCGCTCGACGGCTTCGACGGCACCGTGGTCCTCGTCACCCACGACCGCGAGCTGCTGCGCCGGGTGCGCGTCACGCGCACCGTCGAGCTGGCCGGCGGCCGCATCACCGCCGACCGCCCGACGTGACGTGAGCATCTGGGCGCGCCGAGTCCCCCCGGCGTCGCTGCGACACCCCCTCACTAGCCTCGGACCCATCGCCGATCACCCGGTACTGGAGTCCTTCTCGCCCGCCGTGCGGGCCTGGTTCGCGGCGGCCTTTCCGGAGCCGACGGCCGCGCAGGTGCAGGGGTGGCCGCCGATCGCTGCCGGCGACCACACGCTGATCTGCGCCCCGACGGGCAGCGGCAAGACGCTCGCCGCCTTCCTGTCCTCGATCGACGCGCTCGCCACCCGACCGATGCCGGAGGATCCGAAGCGCCGGACGCGCGTCCTCTACATCTCGCCGTTGCGGGCCCTGGCCTTCGACGTCGAGAAGAACCTGCGGGCGCCGCTGGCCGGCATCGGTCTCGCCGCCGAGCGCATCGGCGAGACGGTGTTGACACCGGAGGTCGCCATGCGCACCGGCGACACGTCGTCGCAGGATCGTCAGCGCCTCGTGCGCCGGCCACCGGATCTCCTCATCACGACCCCCGAGAGCCTGTACCTGATGCTCACGTCGTCGGCCGCCGAGACCCTGGTCGGCATCGAGACCGTGATCGTCGACGAGATCCACTCCCTCGCCGCGACCAAGCGCGGCGCCCACCTGTCACTGTCGCTGGAACGGCTCGAAGAGCTCACCGAACGGCCGCCGCAACGCATCGGCCTGTCGGCGACGCAGCGCCCGCTGGAGGAGGTGGCCCGCTTCCTCGGTGGCTACTCGGCGCCCGGGGAAGCCCGCCCGGTCACGATCGTCGACGCCGGCATCGGCAAGACGATGGAGATCGACGTGGTCATCCCGGTGGAGGACATGTCCGACCTCGGCCGCCCGGTGGCCGAGCTGCAGAGCGGTCCGGCGTCGGCCGCGCTCAGCACGCAACGCTCCAGCATCTGGCCCAGCATCTACCCGCGCATCCTCGACCAGGTGCTCGACCACCGCTCCACCATCATCTTCTGCAACGCCCGCCGCCAGGCCGAGCGGCTGGCCGCCAAGCTCAACGAGCTGGCCGAGGAGCGGGGCATCAACGTCGATCCCGAGACCGGTCGCCGGCGCGAGGACCTGGTCAAGGCGCACCACGGTTCGCTGGCCCGGGAGCAGCGGGTCATCGTCGAGGACGACCTCAAGCGGGGCGAGCTGCGCGCCATCGTCGCCACGAGCAGCCTGGAGCTGGGCATCGACATGGGTGCCGTCGATCTCGTCATCCAGGTCGAGTCGCCGGGCGCCGTCAGTCGCGGGTTGCAGCGCATCGGCCGGGCCGGCCACCAGGTCGGCGAGCCCAGCCGGGGCTCGATCTACCCGAAGCATCGTGGTGACCTGCTCGAAGCGGCGGTCGTCGTCCGACGGATGCTCGACGGGCAGATCGAGTCGACCCGCTATCTGCGCAACCCGCTCGATGTCCTGGCGCAGCAGCTTGTCGCCCACACCGCGGCGCGCGGCGAGCTGCCGGTGGCCGCGCTCGCCGCGCTCGTGCGCCGCAGCGCCAACTTCGCCGAGCTGTCCGACGAGCAGCTGGCCAACACGCTCGACCTGCTGGCCGGCCGCTACCCGAGCGAGGAGTTCAGCGAGCTGCGGCCGCGGCTCGTTTGGGACCGGGTCAACGACACGGTGCGGGCCCGCGACGGGTCCAAGCGCCTCGCCGTCACGTCCGGCGGCACGATCCCCGACCGCGGCCTCTTCGGGGTGTTCCTGCCCGACGGCACGCGCGTCGGCGAGCTCGACGAGGAGATGGTGTACGAGAGCCGGCCCGGCGAGACGTTCGTCCTCGGCGCATCGACGTGGCGGATCGAGGACATCACGTTCCAGAAGGTCACCGTCACCCCGGCGCCGGGCGAGCCGGGGAAGATGCCGTTCTGGCACGGCGACCGGCCCGGCCGCCCCCTCGAGCTGGGCCGGGCGCTCGGCGCGTTCGTCCGCGAGGTGCGCGAGCTGTCACCCGCCGCCGCGCACGCCACGTTGCGAACCGACTACGCCCTCGACGAGCTGGCCGCAGCCAACCTCGTGCAGTACGTCACCGATCAGGCCGACGCCACCGGCGTGGTGCCCGACGACCGCACGATCGTCGTCGAGCGGTTCCGGGACGAGATCGGCGACTGGCGGATCTGCCTCTTGAGCCCGTTCGGCACCCCGGTGCACGCGCCGTGGGCGATGGCGATCGAGCGCCGGCTGGCTGACCGCTTCGACCTGCCGGTCGAGTCGATGTGGGGCGACGACGGCATCGTCCTGCGCCTCCCCGAATCGGCCGACGAGCTGCCGCTCGAGGCGGTGCTGATCGATCCGGAGGACATCGAGGAGCTGGTCATGGCGACGCTGCCGCAGACGGCGTTGTTCTCGTCGCGCTTCCGGGAGTGCGCCGGCCGGGCGCTGCTGCTGCCCCGCCGCCGTCCCGACCAGCGCACGCCGCTGTGGCAGCAGCGCCAGCGGGCGGCCGATCTCCTCGCCGTGGCCGCCAAGTACCCGACGTTCCCGATCCTGCTCGAGGCGTCACGAGAGTGCCTGCAGGACGTGTTCGACCTGCCGGCGCTGAAGGAGGTGCTCGGCCAGCTGCGCTCGCGGGCCGTGCGGGTCGTCAGCGTCGACACGGCCAAGCCGAGCCCGATGGCCCAGAGCCTGCTGTTCAACTGGATCGCCGCCTACATGTACGAGGGCGACGCGCCGCTGGCCGAACGGAGAGCCGCCGCGTTGGCGCTCGACCGCGACCTGCTGCGTGACCTCCTCGGCGCCGAGGAGCTGCGCGAGCTGCTCGACCCCGGCGTGCTGGCCGACGTGGAGCTCGATCTGCAGCGTCTGTCCGACGGGCGCCAGGCCCGTTCGGCCGACGAGCTCCACGACGTGCTCCGCCGCGTGGGCGACCTCACGGTGACCGAGCTCGACCTGCGCAGCGAGCAACCGTCAGACGGACGGCTGTCCGCGCTGCTCGCCGAGCGGCGGGCCATCGAGGTGACAGTTGCCGACGAGCTGCGCTACGCCGCCGCCGACGACGCCGCCCGCTACCGCGACGCGCTCGGCTGTGCGCTCCCGCTCGGACTCCCGGCGGCGTTCACCGAGCCGGTGCCGCGGCCGCTGGAGGATCTCGTCGGCCGGTACGCCAGGACGCACGGGCCGTTCGTCGAGCGCGAGGTGGCGGCCCGGTTCGGCGTCCCCGAGTCGCGCGTCGCTGGTGCCC
>JACCUL010000242.1 GCA_013811855.1 Acidimicrobiia bacterium | reverse complement strand
GCCGAGGACGTGGCCAAGGAGCTGGGCGAGATGAAGGGCGTGCTGATGAAGGTCGGCCAGCTCGTCAGCTTCATCGCCGAGGGCCTGCCCGACGAAGCCCAGGCTGCGCTCGCTGTGCTCCAGGCCGACGCCGCGCCGATGGCGCCGACGCTCGCCGCCGAGGTGGTGCGCGCCGAGCTCGGGGCGCCGCCGGAGGAGGCGTTCCGCGCCTGGGAGGACCTTCCGGTGGCGGCGGCCAGCATCGGCCAGGTCCACCGGGCGACGACGACCGGGGGCCGACCGGTCGCCGTCAAGGTGCAGTTCCCCGGCGTCAGCGAAGCCATCGAGGAGGACCTCGACGGCGCCGAGGTCATGTACTCGGTGTTCTCGGCGCTGGCCCTCAACGGGCTCGACGCCAAGGGGCTCGTCGATGAGCTGCGGGCCCGCATGCGCGAGGAGCTCGACTATCGGCTGGAGGCCGAGCACCTGGCCGAGTTCGCCCGTCACTACGCCGGCCATCCGTGGATCCGCATCCCGCAGGTGCTGCCCGAGCTGTCGCGGTCGCGGGTGCTGACGACCGAGTGGGTGGACGGACTGGCGTGGGACCAGTTCGTCGCTACGGCCACGCCGGAGACCAAGCGGCGGGCGGGCGAGGTGATCTGGCGCTTCGCCCAGCACTCGATCCACCGGCTCGGCATCTTCAACGGCGACCCGCATCCGGGCAACTACCGCTTCCATCGTGACGGCAGCGTCACGTTCCTCGACTTCGGGCTCGTCAAGCGCTGGCAGCCGGGCGAGTGGCAGTCGCTGGAACCGAGCATCGATGCCATCGTCGTGCACCGCGATCCAGCTCGGCTCGTGGCCGCGATGGAGCGGTCGGGCTTCCTGCGCGACGGGCACGCCCTCGACCCGGAGGCCGTGTACGACTACGTGTCGAGCCCGTACCGTCCGTACCTCGTCGACGAGTTCACGTTCACCCGCCAGTGGATGCGCGACACGCTGTCGCGGATCTTCGATCTCAGCGGACCGCACGCCGAGGTCATCGCCAAGTTGAACATGCCGCCGAGCTTCGTCATCCTCGACCGCGTCGTGTGGGGCGTCAGCGCCATCCTCGGCAAGTTGGAGGTCGCCGCGCCGTGGCGGGCGATGCTGCTCGAGTACCGCACCGGCGCCGCGCCGGCCACCGACCTCGGCGCGTCAGAGCTGGCCTGGCGCCGCTGACGTTCGCGCCCGCCGGCGGCCGCGTCGAGTATCGGCCAACGGGCGGACGACGGGCATCGTCCACCCGATCCCCTGCACCTTGCCCCGCGGCGGCCACCGGTCGTCGCGGCTGTAGGCCCACCACTCGAGCGGGTTGAGGTAGTAGGAGCACGTCTCGACGACCTTGCCGAACGGTTCGTGACGGCGTCGCAGTACCCAGATCACCGCGCCCGCGGCGCCTCCGAGCACCGTCCACGCCACGTACAAGACCGGGTACAGCGGACCGAGCCAGCGGGCCTGCCACACGTGGACGTCCTCGTGGTCGGTGACCAGCTTTTGGCGCCGGGCGCTCGTGTGCACGTCGTCGCCGACGTTGTTGACCGTGTTGCCGAGCGTGATCGCGAAGCCCGGCCGGAAGCGGAAGCCCTTGGCGAACACGTGGCGGTTCGACCGGATCGTCAACGGCCGGCACAGCCCGGCCCGCGGCCCCTGCGCCGTCGCGACCGCCTGGGCGACGAGCCCGGCGACGGCCATCGGCAGCGCCCACGTGCTGTCGAGCACGAACGCCACCACCGCCTTCGCCCGCGGCCAGCCGTAGATGCCCCGCCAACCGGCGAACGCGCCACTCAACCCGCCGACGATCGCCGCCGGCACGGTCACGTCGACGAGCGACCAGGACAGCCCGGCCAACGCCGCGCCGGCCGCCGCCGTGGCGACGGCTTCGAGCGCCGCCGCAGAGGAGGACCGCCGGTCGGCGGCGCCGGTCACCGTTCGCGCAACTTGGACAGCAGGCGCAGGATCTCGAGGTACAGCCACACGACGGTGACGAGCAACCCGAACGCCGCGTACCACTCGAAGTCCTTGGACAGCCCGGCCTTCGAGCCCTTCTCGATGAAGTCGAAGTCGAGGGCCAGGTTCAGGGCCGCGATGACGCAGACGAGCACGCTGAAGCCGATGCCGAGCAACGACGGCTCCCGGAGGAACGCGATCTCGGCCCCGAAGAGGCGCATGATCAACGACAGGCCGTAGAACACCATGATGCCGAGCGTCGCCATCACCACGACGCGACGGAAGCGGTCGGTGACCTTGATGATGTTCGTCCGGTACAGGAACAGCATCACGGCGACGACGGCGAGCGTGGCGCCGGCGGCCTGCACGACGATGCCGTTGTAGTAGGTCTCGTAGCCCCTCGAGATGGCGCCGACGGCGAAGCCCTGGGCGACGGCGTACACCGGCCCGACGAACTTGGCCCACTGCGGCTTGAACCACAGGGCGAACACGCAGGCCAGGCCGACGACGATGCCGACGATGGCCAGCGCCGGGAACTGGTAGGTGTCCTCGCCGTTGACGGTCGTTGGTCCTTCGGCGGCGAACCAGCCGAACGTGGCGCTGACCAGCAGCAGCACGAACAGCACGGCGCTGGCGGTCATCGTGCCGCGCACGGTCATCATCCCCGGGCGCCACGGGCTGACGGGGCCGTCGTCCATCCCGGTGCCGGGCGCGTGCGGCGCCGGCCACACCTGGCCGCCGGGGCTCGGCGATTGTGGAGCGGCCCAGCCGGCACGAGCTTCGGTGAAGCGCTTGTCGTTGAGCATCGGGTTGGCCACGTTTGTGCTCCCTTCATGGCCGGCGCGCGTGCGCCTGAAGGGGCAAATGTACCGCCCGTGCGGGTCTGCACGCCCGCGAGGGGGGACTCCAGCAGCCAGTCGCGGCATCGCCGTCGGCGATGGATGGGCCGTAGTCATCTTGAACGTCGATGACCGATTGGTCGTCTACGCTGCGCCGCGGCGGTTGGGCGCCGCTACCTGGTCGGTACAGTGAGCGGCTTCCCGCCCCAGCGGGTGGATCGCAATGACGACACCGCCCAGGCGGGACGGACTTGAAAAGGAGCCGGAGTGGCCAAGGATCGCGTCGAACGCGACGACGAAGACCTCGTGCGCCTGTACCTGACCGACATCGGTCAGTACACGCTCCTGACGAAAGACGACGAGGTCCGTCTGGCCAAGGCCATCGAGGCCGGCAAGGAATCGATCGAGGCGCTCGACGCCGGCGGCAAGGAAGTCGCCGCGTCGCGCAAACGTGAGCTGCGACGCACCGCCCGCCAAGGCGAGGAGGCCGAGCGCCAGTTCGTGCAGTCGAACCTGCGGCTCGTCGTGTCGATCGCCAAGAAGTACCAGGCGTCCGGGCTGCCCTTGCTCGACCTCATCCAGGAGGGCAACCTCGGCTTGATGCACGCCGTCGAGAAGTTCGACTGGCGCAAAGGCTTCAAGTTCTCGACGTACGCCACGTGGTGGATCCGCCAGGCCATCACCCGGGGCATCGCCAACACGGGCCGCACCATCCGCCTGCCCGTCCACGCCGGCGACACGCTGGCCCGCCTGCAGAAGGCCCGCTCCCGCCTGGAGCTGAAGTACGGCCGCCCGGCCACGCTGGCCGAGCTGGCTCGCGAGGTCGAGATGCCGGAGGACAAGGTCACCGAGGCGCTGCGCTTCGCCGCCGAGCCGCTCTCGCTGTCCGAGCCACTGCGCGAGGACGGCGACGCCGAGCTCGGCGACGTCGTCGAGGACCGCTCGGCCGAGAGCCCGTTCGAGGTCGCCGCCACCGCGTTGCTGCCGGAGGAGATCGCCCGCCTACTGGCCCCGCTCGACGAGCGCGAGCGGGAGATCCTCAAGCTGCGCTTCGGCCTCGACCGGGGCGAGCCGCGCACGCTCGAAGAGGTCGGCGAGCACTTCAACCTCACCCGCGAGCGCATCCGCCAGATCGAGGCCCGAGCGATGAGCAAGCTCCGCCACCCCTCGAGCGACACCGGCGCCCGCGACCTCCTCGCCGTCTGACGCGACCCGGTTCGCGCGCCACGACACATCTGGGTGCGATCCGTCTCATCAGCCAACCTGGGCGCGCCAGCGTCTCCAGATCGAGGCGGCACGCACCCAGATACTCGTGGGGAGCCGCAGAACGGCCCGTGACACCATGGACGGGCATGGCCGAGATCGAGATCCGTCGCACCGCGCCCGAGGAGTACCGCGCCGCGTCGGCCACCGTGTCGATGGCGTTGCTGAACGCCCCGATGAACGACGAGGACTGGGAGCGCTCGGCGCCGAGCTGGCCCGACTGCGACTCCTTCAGCGCCTGGGACGGTGACCGCTGCGTGGGCCACGCCGGCGCGTTCCGGTTCGAGACCCTCGTGCCTGGCGGGGCCCGCCTCCCGACCGGCGGGGTCACCCGCGTGGGCGTGCTGCCGACCCATCGACGTCGCGGCGTGGCCGGCGGGCTGATGCGCCAACTGCTGCTCGAGGCGGCCGCCAGCGGGCAACCGCTGGCCAGCCTGCGGGCCAGCGAGGCCGTGATCTACCATCGCTTCGGGTTCGGCGTCGCCGGCGACGCCTGCGACATGAGCCTGGACAGCCGGGCCGCCCGCCCGATCGCCGGTGCCGCGCCCGGCACCATGCGCCTCCTCCGACCGGACGAGATCCTCGATGTCCTGCCACCGCTCTACGAGCGCGCTGCCACCCGGCCCGGCGCGATCACCCGGCCCGCCTGGATGTGGAAGCGCTACTACCGCACGGCGCTCGAGGCCGGAGGCGACGCCGAGTTCGTCGCCGTGCACACCGCGTCCGACGGCATCGACGACGGCTACGTCCACTACAGCGTGAAGTGGAAGGAGGTCGAGAACGAGCCCGGGTACGGGGTCGGCGGGGTCATCGAGCTCCTCGGCGTGGACACCGGCACCGAGCTGGCGCTGTGGGCCTACCTCTGCGACCTCGACCTCGTGCGGACGTGGACATCCGACGAGCGGCCGGTCGACGATGCCGTCCGGCTGGCCGTCGCCGACCGCCGGGCCTACTCGGTGAAGCTGGTGTGGGACGAGCAGTGGCTGCGCCTCCTCGACGTCGACGCCGCGCTGGCGGCCCGCACGTACGGCGAGGCCGGCGGCTCGGTCACGATCGCCGTGACGGACACGCTGCTCGAGGCCAACAACGGCGTGTGGCGCGTCGACGCCAAGGGGGCCGAGCGCATCGATGTCGACCCGTCCGAGGCCGATCTGCTGGGCGGCGTGGCCGAGGTCGCCGTGCCCTACCTGGGCGGATACCGCTGGTCGCAGCTCGCCGATGTCGGGCGGATCCAGGTGCGCCGGCCCGAGGCGACGGCGATCGCCGACACGCTGTTCCTCACCGCCCGCGCCCCCCAGTGCGGCAGTTTCTTCTGACCTCCGCTAGAACAACCAGCTGACCGGCACCGGGAGGTGTCAGGGCACCTGGTGGGCCCCTCCGCCTTCAAAGCGGTTGGGACGGGCGATCCCCGTCCGGCGGGTTCGATTCCCGTCCACCTCCGCTACATCGTCCCTGCGTACGGCACCTTCGAGGCGGTCTCGCCGGCGCCGTGGTCACGGTTTGGTCACGATTCGTTGACTACGGTCCGTAGATGTGCTCGCCATCGACGTCGATTGGCAAGCTGTCGGCGCCCTCGCAGCAACTGTCGAAGCGGTCGGGGTCGTCATCGCCCTTGTTTACGCAGCTCGACAGGTTCAGGCGCCCGGGTCCTGGCGGCACGAACGCGCCGCCACGAGCTTGTCGATCGGTTGGAGATCATCGCGGTATGACCGGCTTCAGCCCGCGGTCAACGAATTGCTCACCAAGTGGACGACGGTCGCGACCAGCGTTCACCTGTGGAGGAAAACCGATGAGGAGCTCGTGCAAGCGGTCGGTCGCAGCGACGCCGATCGAATACGCCAGAACCTGAACGAGCAGTACAAGACCACGTTGCTGCCGGCGCTACGAACGGCCGCCGCCGCAGCGACCGCAGCTAGCGACCGGATGGTCCGTGACTAAGCGAGCGAACGGGTCGACTGTCAAGGCCGATCGAACGTCGATCCTTGGGCGGCGATCGAGACCTGACCCCTGTGAAGGCGCTGACCGCGCGCTAACCGTGCGGAAGGGGACCGGGGATTTTCGGGTCGCGTTCCTTGACGGAGCTGTGCCGGTGTGAGAAGTTCAACCCAGCGACGGAGACGGGCCTCCGCGCTGAGGGACGGGAGTACCTTGCCATGAACGGAGTTCGACGGGTGTTCGTCGTGTCTGCGGCGCTCGCAGTATCGGTGTTCGGGACATCTTCAACGGGTGCAGCGGGGGAGCCTCCCGAAACCTTCACCGAGACCCATCATGGGCTATTGGAGGAGTTCACGGACGTCTTCCCCACGTGCGATGATGGTGGCGCTGATTACGACATCAGCACCGTCACCAACTCGGTTAAACACGGCACCATATTCGCCGATGGTCGCGGGCACTTCACGTTCACTCAGACTGGCACCTTCACGGCCACGCCGGCAGACGATCCGACGTTGCCGGACGCCAGCGGCAGGTTCACGGTCCGGGGTGGCTTCAACGCCAACGGCAGGACTGTCAA
Source organism: Acidimicrobiia bacterium (assembly GCA_013811855.1). Classification (GTDB taxonomy): domain Bacteria; phylum Actinomycetota; class Acidimicrobiia; order Acidimicrobiales; family Ilumatobacteraceae; genus JALZMG01. Next base: position 475 of record JACCUL010000242.1, on the reverse strand, counting down.
CGGCACGTTCACGTTCAGTGTGCGCGGCGTGACCGACGATGGCGGCCGGATCAACTTCCACTTGGTCGGACATTTCAACGAGCGCCCGGACGGCACCGTCAGTGAGTTCTTCCGCTGCCACGACTGACCGCCACCTCCTCACGAATCGGCTAAGGACATGAGCGAGTAGGTGGTCAGCTGGGGCTCCAGCGGTTGCGGTAGTCGATCAGCCGGCCGACGATGAGCACGGCGGTGGCGAGTTGGAGTGCGGCGTGGCGATGGCGCATCTTGCGGTCGGTGCTGCGGCGGAGTTGCCCGTAGTTCGACCACCAGGTGTTGGTTGCCTCGACGATCTAGCGCAGCCCGAGCGTCAGCCGGTGCGGGGTGCTGGGCGGTGGCTTGGTGCCACGGCGCTGGATGTCCAAGTCAAACAGTCCTCGGGCGTGGAGGCGAGCGCGGATCGTCGGGCAGTCGTAGCTGCGGTCCAACGTGACGG
>JACCUL010000221.1 GCA_013811855.1 Acidimicrobiia bacterium | reverse complement strand
GGCGGAGCTCGGCGATCGACTCGGTGTCGCCGGCGACGATCATGTCGTCGTTGGCGGCGTCGCCCCCGTGACTCACGGCGATCCGGAGCGGTCGCGGTCGCCGCGCCGCGGTCGGGGATCGAGGACGCGTCTTCATCCGTGCGCCAGGCTACGGCGGCGCGCAGGTCGGCGAGGAACCTGCCTGCCCCCCACCCGACCCGGTGCCATCGACGACCCGCTGATCGCGGTCCCCGCTGGCACCCAGATCACGTCGGTAGGACGTAGGTGCCCTGGGCCGTGGCCGTCGGCTTGGACTCGGTGCCGCCATCGGTCCAGAGGCGCACGGTGCCCACGACGTTGCGGCGGCCGGCGGCGTCCAGTCGGGCCCGCGCCCACAGCACCTCGCCGATCGCCGGGCGAAGGAAGCGGATCGACAACTCGGACGTCAGCGCCATCGGCTCGATCCGACCGATCGCTGCGAACACGAGGTACCAGAGACCGGCGTCGGCGAGCCCGAACTGTGTGGGGCCGGAGATGTACCCACCCGGACGCAGCTCTATCGGCGTGATGAGTCGGCGGGCCACGGCGAAGCCGTCGCCGAGCTCGGTGCACTCGTTCGTGCTGCCGGGGAACTGCTGGCGCACCATCTCGTTGACGGCATCGACCGTCAGATCGGTCATTGGTCAATCATCTCTCGCGTGCGACGAAGGTCAGTTGCGGGTCACCGTCCGGGCCAGGATGCCGAGGGTCGCTCGGATGGCGCCCTCGGACAGGATGGGGAAGATGCCGGCCTCGCGCCACTGGTCGTCGATCTGCGACCAGTCGTAGTAGGACGTCACGAGCGTGCCCTCGTCGGCCGGCGCGAGCCGGTAGCCGTAGATGTGACCAAGCGGTGGCTTGATCATCCCGAGGATCGTCCAGGCGATCTCGCGGTCCTGCTCGTACGTGACGATCGTGACCGTCACGTCGTACTCGCCGAGCGGGTAGTCGTTCAGGGCCTCGCGATCCATGTGCACGACGAACGTGTCGCCGACGCCGGACACCGGCTCCCCGGTCGTTGATTGCAACATCCCGGAACTGTCGATCGCCACGTGACCCCGCGGATCGCACAGGAGCCGGAAGATGTCCGTCGCCTCGGCGGCGATGGTGCGCTGGACCTCGATCCGTTCGTCGCTCATCACCGCATCCTCGCACCCCGCCGCCGCGACGCGACCGAGAGGTGTGACCCCAACGCGGCACAATGCCGGCGCTCAGGTCACACTTCCGCCGCGCACGACGAGATGAATCCCGTCCGATCGACCACTCGCGAACGGTACGTGCTCGAGCCCGGTGAGACGCAGGGGCGGTGGCGCGGGCGGCACGGCCCTGCCACCATCGGGCGCCGTGACGTTGGGGCCGATGGAGCACGTGGTCGTCGTCGGCAGCTCGTTGGCCGGGTTGCGGGCGGGCGAGACACTTCGCACCGAGGGGTTCACGGGACGGATCACGCTCGTCGGTGCGGAGCGGCACCAGCCCTACGACCGCCCCCCGCTGTCGAAGCAGGTGCTCGCCGGCACGTGGGAGCCGGACCGCATCGCCCTGCGGCGGGGCGACGGGGTGGCGGCGCTCGGAATGGACCTCCAGCTCGGCGTGCCGGCGGTCGCCCTCGACACCGAGGCCCGTTCGGTCACGCTGGCCGACGGTCGGGAGCTGCCGTTCGACGGGCTCGTCGTCGCCACCGGTTCGAGCCCCCGCCGGGTGCCCGGACAGCTCGATCTCCCGAACGTCCACGAGCTGCGCACGCTCGACGACGCGCTCGCCCTGCGGGCCCGCCTCGCCGACGGAGGCCCCAGGGTGGTGGTCGTCGGGGCCGGGTTCATCGGCCTGGAGGTGGCGGCCACCGCGACTGGTCACGGATGTCGGGTGACCGTCCTCGAGGCCGCGCCGGCGCCGTTGATCCGTGGCCTCGGCGCGGCACTGGGCGCCGCCGTCGTCGACGCCGTCTCCGGGCGCGTCGGGTTCGACGTGCGCTGCGGCTCGGCAATCGCCGCGCTGGAGCCCGACGGTGTTCGGCTGGCCGGCGGCTCGTTGGTCACCGCCGACGTCGTCGTGGTCGGCATCGGCGTCAGCCCGGCGACGGCGTGGCT
>JACCUL010000186.1 GCA_013811855.1 Acidimicrobiia bacterium | reverse complement strand
GCCGAGGATCGCGCCGAGGCCGCTGTCGGCGCCGTGCGAGGACCGGCCGGCGACGGCGAAGACCAGCACGACGGCGATGTCGATGGCCAGCGCCCCGATCCACGGGCCGGGCGAGTGGTCGTGCCCCGGCGCCGTGGTCATTCGGCGGCGAGAAACCCGCCGAGCGCGCCCTTGTAGAACACGAGGGGCACGTGGGGGTCGTCGTGGTGGCCGAGGTCGACGACCCGTCCGAGGACGAAGTAGTGGTCGCCGAACTCGTAGGTGTGCTCGACCGTGCAGTCGATCCAGGCGCCGACGCCGGCGATGACCGGCGAGCCGGTCGTGGACGGGCTCCACGGGATGTCCTCGAACCGGCCGTCACCGACGCCGCTCTTGGCGAACCGCCAGCACAGCGCGGCCTGGTCGTCACGCAGCACGTTCACGCAGAACGTGCCGGCCGGGGCCATCGCCTGCCAGGTGTCGCTGGCGATCTGGGGCAGGAACCCGACGAGCGGGGGGTCGAGCGAGACGGAGGTGAACGACCCGATGGTGAACCCCGCCGGCTGGCCACCGGCCACGCCGGTCACGATGGTGACGCCGGTCGGGAAGTGCCCGAGCACCTTGCGGAACTGCTTGGCGTCGAACGACGGCCCGTCGTCGTGCAGCGTGGCGTCGGCGTCGTCCATCCCGGGCGATGGTAAACCGCGTGCGACACTGCCGGTCCATGCGTGGCGAGTCGGACGTCGACGCGGCGAAGCGGGCGCTGCGGGCCCGGCTGCGCGAGGTGCGGGCCGCCATCGCCGCCGATCCCCGCGACCGCCTCGCTCGCTCGGCCCGCATCTGGGCGCGGATCGTCCCATTCGTCGAACTGGGCGCGCAGAGTCCCGGATCCGGGTCTCAGCGCGCCCAGATGCCGCGGGTGGTGCTGCTGTTCGAGTCGCTCCCGACGGAACCCGAGACGGCGGGGTGGATCGAGTGGTGTGAGGAGCGGGGGATCGAGGTGTTGCTGCCCGAGGTCGACGGTCCGGAGCTGCGGGTGATGCCGGGCGACGTCGATCCCGCCGCGCTCGACCTCGTCGTCGTCCCGGGCCTCGGGTTCACGACCGACGGCCGGCGGCTGGGCCAGGGCGGTGGTCACTATGACCGCTTCCTGCCCCGGCTGCGGCGCGACTGCCCGACGATCGGCGCCTGCTTCGCCGAGCAGCTCGTCGACGACCTGCCGACGACCGGGCTCGACTGCCGGGTCACCAGCGTGGCCACCGACGCCACGGACTGACGAGGCCGTCGGCGGCTCGCCGTACAGTTCGCCGATGGTGATGCGCACGCCGCGGTTCCTCCTCGCGGCGGCCGTCGGTCTCGTGCTGACGGCGTGCGGCAGCCGGCTCACGACCGAGCCGCTGAGCACGGACACCCGTCCGACCGATCAGCCGGCGGTCGCCGGCGACTATCCGGAGCAGCCCGACGGCGTGCCGTTCCCGACCGCCGAGTGGCCCGTCGGCGACCTGCCGGCCGATGTCAGCCGGACCGTGCTCGACACCGCCGCCGCCAGCGCCTTCGGTGCCGACGACGCCGCGGCGCGGGTGCGGTCCCTCGTCGTCGTCAAGGGCGGCGAGATCGTCTATGAGCGTTACCACCCGCTGGACGGGCCGGACAACCGCTACAACTCGTTCTCCGTCGCCAAGAGCTTCACCTCCGCGCTCGTCGGGTTGGCCGTCGCCGACGGCGAGCTGGCGCTGGACGACACCGGCCTGCGCCCAGAGTGGGCGGGCGACCATCGCCGCGACGTCGCGCTCGTCGAGCTGCTGCAGATGAGCAGCGGCCTGCAGTGGGACGAGGTCTACGAAGCGCCGAGCGACCCGCTCGACGTGATCGCCGCGCAGGACGCCGCCGCGCTCGTCGCCGCCAAGCCGTTGGAGTCCGAGCCCGGCACCGTGTTCGAGTACTCGACCGGAACGACGGCGCTGCTCGTCGGCCTCGTCGCCGACCGCCACGGCGGCTGCGCGGCGACCGCCGACTACCTGCACACGCGGCTGCTGGACTCGATCGGGATCACCACCGACACGCTGCTCACCGACGGCGACGGCTGCTGGCTCGGCGGGCTCGGCGCCGACATGACCACCCGCGACTTCGCCCGGTTCGGCCCGCTGTACCTGCGCGGTGGCGAGTGGGACGGCCGGCAGATCCTGCCCGAGAGCTGGATCGACGCCACGAGGGTCCCGGCGCCGACGAACGCCGACTACGGGCTGCAGTGGTGGCTCGGCGCCGACGGGGTGTTCAGCGCCGAGGGCCTCTTCGGCCAGCGCGTCGTCGTCGACCCCGCCGACGACCTGGTGATCGCGGCCAACTCGACGGCCGACGGCGACCCCTTCACACTCGTCGACGCAGTGCGCGCCGAGTTGCTGTCGCCGACCGGGCCGGATGCGGCCCCGCCGAGCGCGACGACGACGGTGGTGACGGCGCCGTTGACCCTGCCCCCGACGAACTGACGTGGGCGCGGCGGCGACGCCCGATCTCCGTCGAGTGGGTGCCCACAGGCGGGGGTCGCTCGTCCCCAGCATGTTCACAGGTAATCGGCACTGACGATCCACAGGCCGGATGGTTCACAATCCCCGGCATGGCGATGAGCATCCGGCATCCGGCGCCCCGTCCCCGTCGACACGGGGTGTTCGTCGAGCCCGACGACCGCAGGGTCCTGGAGCGTCAGGGGTGGCGGACGACGCTCGAGTACCGGGAGAACCACGTGCGGGCCCGTGACGGTCGATTGCTCGAGACGGCGCCGACCTGGACGGCCGAGGCCGAACGGTTCGACGGCGATTTCGCCGTGGTGTCCGCCGTCGGCGCCACGATCGAGGAGGCCTGGGCCGAGCTGCGGGCGATCATCGCCGACCGCGACGTCACGCCGTCCCGGGTTCGGCTCGTCCGCCAGACATGAGTGGCGTCGATCTTCAGGCGTAGTACTCGCGGCCCAGGTGCGTGACCTGGTCCTCGCCCATGATCCAGCGCAGCGTGTTCTTCAGCTTGGTCAGCTGGACGAACAGGTCGTCCTCGGCCAGCAGGCCGGGGGCCGCCTGGGGGCTCTTGTAGTAGAAGCTCAGCCACTCCTGGATGCCGCCGAGGCCGGCCCGCTGGGCCAGGTCGGTGAACAGCACCAGGTCGAGCGCCAGCGGGGCGGCGAGGATCGAGTCGCGGCAGAGGAAGTCGACCTTGATCTGCATCGGGTAGCCGAGCCACCCGAAGATGTCGATGTTGTCCCACCCCTCTTTGTTGTCGCCGCGCGGCGGGTAGTAGTTGATCCGCACCTTGTGGAAGATGTTGCCGTACAGCTCGGGGTGCCGGTCGGGCCTCAGGATGTGCTCGAGCACGCCGAGCTTGGACTCCTCCTTGGTCTTGAAGCTGTCGGGGTCGTCGAGCACCTCGCCGTCGCGGTTGCCGAGGATGTTCGTCGAGTACCAGCCGGCAAGGCCGAGCATGCGGGCCTTGAGCATCGGTGCCAGGACGGTCTTGATCAGCGTCTGGCCGGTCTTGAAGTCCTTGCCGGAGATGGCCAGGTTCTGCTCGGTGGCGAACTGCCGGAGGACGGGCGTGTCAACCGTGAGGTTCGGGGCGCCGTTGCAGAAAGGCACCCCTTCGAGCAGGGCGGCGTACGCGTACAGCATCGACGGGGCGATCGTCGGGTCGTCGGCGTCGATGGCCCGTTCGAACGATTCCAGCTCGGCGTGAGCCGGTCCGGGCTCGATGAAGATCTCGGTGGAGGCGGCCCAGAGCATCACGACCCGGTCGACGGCGCGCTCGTCCCGGAACCGGTTGATGTCGGCCCGGATGCCCTCCAGCATCGCCCGCTTGCCGATCGAGCCCATGGTGTTGCCGGCGTCGATGTTCTTGACGTAGGTGCGATCGAACGCCGCGGCCATCGGCCTGACATCGCGTAGTACCTCGGCGACCTGTTCGACGTGGCGGCTGCCCTCCAGCACGCCGGCCCGTTGAGCGGCGACGTAAGCGTCGTCGGGGAACGGGTCCCACGCCCCGAACACGATGTCGTCGAGGTGGGCGATCGGGGCGAAGTCCTTGATCATCGGGTGGCGGTCGTCCGTGCGCTTGCCGAGGCGGATCGTGTCCATCTGCGACAGCGAACCGATCGGCTGACCGAGACCTCGTTTGACGAGCTCGACGCCGGCGATCAGCGTCGAGGACACGGCGCCCAAGCCGACCGTCAACACGCCGAGCCGGCCGTCGGCGGGCTGAACGGTCGGGGAAGGTGGGGGTGGCACGGCCCGAAAGATAGGCCGAGCGTCGCCGTCACGACATCGAGCCGTATTTCCCGCGACACTCCGTCATCAGGATGTGGTAGCTTGTCGTCACTAATCGACCGGACCCAGTCCGGTCGGTGCCGCGTGACGAACGGCACAAGTGGCCCCGCCTCCACGCAGGGTCATGAGCAAGGGATAACGGACAACTAGCCGAAGCGGGCAAGCTCAGGCGGGAAAGAGAAGAAGCCGTGCGGCAGACGTATGCCGCTGCGCGCGAGCGCGGCCGACTCCCGGGTGGGAGTCGATACGAAAAGACGTCGGGGACGGGTGCCCCGGGAAGCGGTACTTCAACATTGGAGGCCGTCTCCGGGACCCCTGTGATGGCTGGACCGCTGACGGTCCAACCGGCCGATCCGGCGATCGGTCCTGGCC
>JACCUL010000099.1 GCA_013811855.1 Acidimicrobiia bacterium | reverse complement strand
TCGTGTCGATCGAGGACGCCCACCGCCACAACGACCTCGGGCTCCTCGAGCGCTTCACCGGCACGACCGTCATGCTCGGGATGGTCGACATCGCCAGCACCAAACTGGAGAGCGTCGAGGAGATCCGCAGCCGCCTTCTCGATGCGCTGAGGCACATCGACGCCTCGCGCCTGATGGCCGCCCCTGACTGCGGTCTAGTCATGCTCGACCGCCAGCTGGCGGTCGCCAAGCTGCGCCATCTTGTCGCCGCGGCGTCGTCGGTCTGACCCGCGTCCTCGCGGGCGTCGATGCCAGGCGTGGCTCCCGCTCGAGACACGGCGCAGCACCGGCTCGAAGCCGTCAGTCGCTGGATTCGAGCAGGGTGAGGTGCGTGAGCTCGAGCAGTCGGCAAGGCGCACGGCCAGCGACGTCACGTTCCGGACGTCGAACCCCGCCGGGTGTCCCCGAACGCCGGATGTATCGACGTGTGGCATCACCCGTAGAAGTGCCGTTCTGCCGCGCTCGCGATTGCAGCGCAACACCTGGTCGGAGGCTCGTCGGGACGCACAGATCGACGGATCCGGCGCCGACGGGGGGGCGGCCTCAGCGGCAGTCGGGAGGTGCCGTCCCCCGATCGGCGCGCGAAGGGCTCGCGGGCCGACGACGCGCACCGACGCGCGCACGGCAGGTGTCCGCAAACGACGGGGATAATGCCGAGCGGCCGCGTCACCTACCGCCAATGAGAATGGGTGGCGGCGCTCCGCTCGCCGGGTCTGACCCGGCTACCGCCTGACTCCTGCCGGATGTCTTCGTGTCCGATCCGTCGACTCGGTGAGCGGAGCGCCACCGGCACACCCAGTTGGTCGAACGTGACCTGAAGGAAGCTCGTGCGAGGAGCCTCGTCATTGGCCTGTCCGTGACCGGCTGTGCGTGCCATCCACAACCGACACGAAGGGATGGCGATGACCACGATGACACAGCCGCCTACGGACGCGCGTCGCGTGTTCGGCGGGGTCGACACGCACAAGGACGTTCACGTCGCGGCCGCGCTCGACGAGCTTGGCCGCCTGCTCGGCACGGAGTCGTTCCCGACGACGGCGGCCGGCTATCGGCAGCTGTGGCGATGGCTCTGTTCGCACGGCGATGTCGTCACGGTCGGCATCGAAGGGACCGGGTCCTGGGGTGCCGGGGTGGCCCGCTTCCTCACCGCACAGCGTGTCGATGTGCGGGAAGTGATGCGGCCGAACCGTCAGCATCGCCGCCGCTACGGCAAGTCAGATGAGGCCGACGCCATCGGCGCCGCCCGTGCCGTGCTCGCCGGTGACGCCCTCGGCACCCCGAAGTCCCAGACCGGCCAGGTCGAAGCGATCCGGCTGCTGCGGGTCGCTCGCCGCTCAGCGATGAAGGCCCGCACGCAGGCCGGGAACCAGGTCCACGCCGTCGTGGACACCGCCCCCGAGTCCCTGCGTCGACTCTTCGTCGGCCGCTCCACCGCAGCAATCGTCACCGAAGTGGCCCGGTTCCGACGCCGCCACCGTCCCGACACCCCGCTCGAGGCCGCCCGGCTCGCCCTGCGCACCCTGGCTCGCCGCTGGGAATACCTCAACGACGAACTCGTCGAGCTCGACGCCCAACTCGACGACCTCACCGCGGAGGTCGCGCCGACACTGCGAGCGATCAACGGTGTCGGCGCCCAAGTCGCCACCGCCCTACTGGCCGCCGCTGGCGACAACCCTGAACGGCTCAGATCCTCGTCGTCGTTCGCCGCCCTGTGCGGTGTCTCACCGATCGACGCCTCCTCCGGCCGCCAACAGCACCACCGGCTCAATCGCTATGGCGACCGCCAGGCCAACTGGGCGCTTCACATCATCATCACCAGCCGACTCCGCTGGCACCCGCCCACCCAGGCATACATGGCTCGGCGACTCGCCGAGGGACGCACACCGAAGATGATCATGCGTTGCCTCAAACGACACGTCATCCGCGAAGTCCACCGCGCCATCACCACCGACCTCGCGCCGCCACATCCACCCGAACGAGCACCCGCTACGGCCGCTTGACATCCAAGGAAGCTTCGGATAGCCGACCTGTTCTGGTAGTCAGGCGAGGTGGCGGACGACTTTGACGACAGCGCTGCATATAGCGACGATCAGCTGTACCGCTAGCGGTGGGAGCGGCGCTGGGCGGATGGGCCTGGACTTTGTTGGGTGGGCCTCAATCCCAGCAACGGTGACACAACGGGCCGGCCCAGGCCGACGCTGCGCAAGGT
>JACCUL010000054.1 GCA_013811855.1 Acidimicrobiia bacterium | reverse complement strand
GATGGTGGGTCGTCCGTGGCCGTTCCGGCGGTGCCCGGCGCAGTCGCGTCGTCGACCTGCCGGACGCGGCGTGGAGCTCGGCGTGGATCGGCGTGCTCGCCGCCCTCGTGACCGTGGCCGTCGTCCTCCCCGTCGCCGCGGCGAGCGTGCGTCGGCGAGGACGGGCCATCACGTTCGTCGGGATCGTGGTCACGTCCGGGTTCGCCCTGCCCGGCATCGTCATCGCCCTCGCCTGCGTTCAGGTCTTCGTCGGCACGCCCCTCTACCAGGGCTTCGGCGTGCTCGTGGCGTCGTACGTGCTGCACTTCGGCGGCCAGGCGTTCGGCCCGAGCGCGGCCGCCGTCGCGGCCGTGCCCGGCCGCTACGACGAGGCCGCCCGCCTGCTCGGCGCGCCGCGTTGGCGACGGTGGTGGCGCATCGACCTGCGCCTGATGACCCCCGGCCTGACCGCCGCCGGGGGACTGGTCCTGCTGTCCGTGCTCAAGGAGCTGCCGGCGACGCTGATGCTGCGCCCGATCGGCTTCGACACCCTCCCGACGAGGATCGCCGCCACCGTCGACGCCGCCCTGCTCGTCGACGCCGGCGAACTCTCGCTCGTGCTCGTCGCGCTGTCCGCCGTGCTCACGTGGGCGCTCGTCATCCGCAGGATGGACCACCGCGGCTGATCCACCGTCGGCGACACGGTGATACTGCGCCGATGGCTCACGTCGACGTCGGTGACATGCGGATGTACTACGACGAGCACGGACCGCGTGACGGGGCGCCGGTCGTCCTGCTGCACGGCGGGGGCGCGTCGGCCGACGATGACGTCGGAGGCTGGGCCGCGCTGACGCCGTCGTTCGCCGAAGCCCACCACGTCATCACCGTCGACCATCGCGGTCACGGGCGGACGGCGAACCCGGCCGGGTGGACGACGTTCGAGCAGATGGGCGACGACCTGACGGCACTGCTCGCGCACCTCGACCTCGGGCCGGTGCACCTCGCCGGGATCAGCGACGGCGGGGTCGTCGCCCTCGACCAGGCGCTGCGCCGCCCGCAGACCGTGCGCACGATCGCCGTCATCGGGACCAACTACCGCGTCGACGACCAGACGCTCGAAGCGGTCCGCGCGATCGACGCCGATGCCATCGAGCGGGATCTGCCCGCCCTGGCGGCGACGTTCGCCGACCGCCACGACGCTGGCAAGCACTCGGGCTTCTGGAAGGAACTGCTGCGCCAGATCATCGACAACAACGCCGTCAACCCGACGTGGACGCCCGAGGACCTGCGCCGCATCGCCTGTCCTGCGCTCTTGATCGGCGGCGAACGCGATCCGTTCGCCAACATCGACCAGATGACGACGATGCGCCGGGAGATCCCACATGCCGAGTGGCTCATCGTCAACGCCTCCGGGCACGTCGTCCACTTCGAGCACCCGGAGATCGTCGGACCTCGGATCATCGACTTCTGGGACCGGCACGACGCGTCGTAACCGCGCCGCCCGGCGTCACCACGAGCCGCCGGCACCTTCCGCGTTCCGACGCCGAGGGCTCGCTACGGTCTCGCCATCTCCCTGACGGTGCCGGTCTCAGATCGCCCGCGGGTCGTTCCCGCCCGCGCCCCGGTTCGCCGCACGTCGCTGGGGCTCCCCGACGGCGGGTTCCGCGCCGACGTCGAGGGGTTGCGGGCTGTCGCCGTCGTCGCCGTCGTCGCCTTCCACCTGCGTCTCGGCGGGTTCGCCGGCGGGTTCGTCGGCGTCGACGTCTTCTTCGTCGTGTCCGGGTACCTCATCACCCGCCTGCTGCTGAGCGAGGTCGGTCGCACGGGGCGGATCTCGCTGCCGGCGTTCTGGGCCCGGCGGGCCCGGCGCCTCCTGCCGGCTTCGGCGCTCGTGCTCGTCGTCACCGTCGTCGCATCACGCTGGATGCTCAACCCGCTGGCGCAACGGTCGGTGGCGGCCGACGCCCTCGCGGCCGGGGGCTTCGTCGTCAACTTCGTGTTCGCCAACCGGCTCGGCGACTACTTCGGCGCCCAGCTCGGCGCGCTCGAGCCGTCGCCGCTGCTGCACGTCTGGTCCCTCGCCGTGGAGGAGCAGTTCTACCTGCTGTGGCCGGTGACGTTGCTGCTGCTGACCCGCCGGCCGCGCCAGTACCGCCGCCTCGTGCTCGCCGTCGTCCTCGGCGTCGCCGTCGCCTCCCTGGTGGCGTCGGTGTGGATGACCGACCACCACCCGACGTGGGCGTTCTACCTCCTGCCGGCGCGCATGTTCGAGCTGCTTGCCGGCGCCGCCGTGGCCGTCGCCGGTGGCGCGTTCACGACCGTCAACGCGATGTATCGAGCGGCGCTCGGGTGGTTCGGTCTGGCGGGGATCCTGGTCGCCGTCGGCACCTACGACGCATCGACACCGTTCCCCGGGACGGCGGCGCTGCTGCCCGTGCTGTGCACAGTGCTCGTCCTCACCGCCGGCGGGCGTGGTGGCGCGGCGTCGGGACCGGTGCTGGTCCTCGGACATCCCGTCGCCGGATGGATCGGGACGCGCTCGTACTCCATCTACCTGTGGCACTGGCCGGCGCTCGTGTTGGGCCAAGCGAAGTTCGGCCCGCTCGGCCTGCCGTCGCGGGTCGTCGTCGTCGCGGCGTCGGTCGGCCTCGCCGCGCTGACGTACCGGATCGTCGAGAACCCGGTGCGTCACCATCGGTGGCTGGCGGCGCGGCCGGGTCGCGGCCTGGCCCTCGGC
>JACCUL010000036.1 GCA_013811855.1 Acidimicrobiia bacterium | reverse complement strand
CAGGTTGCGGACATGGGCCTCGTAGACGACGGGCGGCCGCGTCGACCGGCGGGCCGGCCGGGCGGGCGGCACCGGGAGGGCGACGGCCAGCGGACCGCGGCCGACGTTCCCGACGCCGGGCCGGGTGGCCAGGCGGCGGTCGTGGCCGGCCGGGAACCACACTCGCGTCGACCGAGGGTCGACGAGCACCTTGCTGGCGTCGAACCGCGACCCCTCGCCGTCGGCGACGAGTCCGTAGATCGTGCCGGTCGGCACATCGCCGACCCATTCGTCGCCCTTGCGGGTCAGCGGTCGCGGAGGACCGGCGACATCGCCGCCGTCGCCCGTGAAGACGACCATCGCGACCGTCGTGGCCTCGGGCGCGTGGACGCGGATCGGCGGCACGGGGCGCCAGCTTGGCACGCCGAGGACACGAACCGCGGTGGCCGTCGGGCCGTCAGCGGAGGCCGGCGAGCAGGCCGTCGACGGCGACGTCGGCGATGTCGTCCCACTCGAACGGGCTCGGTTCGCCGTCGTCGTGATCATGGGCCGTCGCCGCCTCCAGGCTGGCGAGTCCGTGGACGAGCGACCACAGCGCGGACGCGGCGACGAACGGATCGCCGCGCCGCAGCGCGCCCTCGGCCATCGCCCGTTCGACGCGCTCGGCCAGGAGCACGAGCGCGTCCATAGCCACGGTCCGCGCCGCGAGCGACGGTCGGTACTCGGGCACCGGTCGCTCGAACATCAGCGAGTACGTCGTGGCTCGCTCCCGGGCGAAGCGGCGGTACTCGTGCCCGCACCGGCGCAGGTCGGCCAGCGGATCGGCGGTCGTCGGCGCTCGCCGCATCTGCTCGGCGAGCTGGCGGAACCCGTGGCTGAAGAGCTCGTCGAGCACGCCGTCCTTGCCGCCGAACCGGGAGTACACGTTCATCGTGCTCATGCCGGCCCGGGTGGCGATGGCGCGGACCGTCAGGGCCTCCGGGCCGCCGGCGGACAGCAGTGCGTGGGCCGCGTCGAGCAGGGCGGCGCGGGTCGGGTCACTCCCGGCGGTCGATGGTCCGGAGAGGAGCGGTGTGTCGTTCGTCATGTGGCGGAACCTCGCCGGCCATGATAACACTGTCATCAATAACAATGTGATGACAGTGTTCTCACCGGTCAGGAGGCCCGCCATGCCCACCACCACCAGCCCCGTGTCGGCCCGCCAGAAGGCGGCCGTGCTGGCCGTCCTCTGCGCCTCGGTCTTCGTCGTCGTGCTCGACGGCACGATCGTCAACGTCGCCCTGCCGACGCTGGTCCGCCAGCTCGGCGCCTCGACGAGCGACCTGCAGTGGATCGTCGACTCCTACGTCCTCGTGTTCGCCGGGCTGCTGATGGCCGCCGGGAGCCTCGGCGACCGGCTCGGCCGCAAGGGTGTGATGCAGATCGGCCTGGCCCTGTTCGCCCTGTTCTCCGGGCTGGCCGCCTTCTCCGGCAGTCCCGGCGAGCTGATCGGCTGGCGGGCGGCGATGGGTGTCGGCGCGGCGCTCATGTTCCCGGCCACGCTGGCCATCCTCGTCAACGTCTTCACGGCGCCCCGTGAGCGGGCGACGGCCATCGCCGTGTGGGCGGCCACGTCCGGCCTGGCCGTGGCCCTCGGCCCCGTGACCGGCGGCTGGCTGCTCGAGCACTACTGGTGGGGCTCGGTCCTCGTCATCAACGTGCCCGTCGTCGCCGTCGCCCTGATCGCCGTCGCCCGCGTGGTGCCGACCTCGCGCGACGAGACGATCCGCCGCTTCGACCCCCTCGGCACCGTGCTGTCGATCGCCGCCATCGGCGTGCTCGTGTGGGCCGTCATCGAGGGCCCGGTTCATGGTTGGGCGTCGACCACCAGCCTGCTCGCCTTCGCCGCCGCCGCGCTGGCGCTCGTCACGTTCGTGTGGTGGGAGCGGCGCCGCGAGCACCCGATGCTCGATGTCTCCGTGTTCGCCAACATGCGCTTCACCGCCGGCAGCGTCGCCGTGACGTTCGCCTTCTTCGCTCTGTTCGGTTTCGTCTTCGTCGTCACCCAGTACTTCCAGTTCGTGCGCGGCTACGGAGCGCTGGAGGCGGGCATCCGCACCGTCCCGTTCGCCGTGTTCGCGGCGTCGACGGCGCCGATCGCGGCCGCCCTCGCCGAGCGCATCGGCACGAAAGTGGTCGTCACGGGTGGGTTGGTCGCGATGTCGGTCGGCTTCGCCGTCGCCGCGCTCACGGCCGACGTCGACACGCCGTACCTCGTCATCGTCGTCGCCATGTTCTTCATGGCGTCCGGGCTCGGCCTCGTCCAGGCGCCGGCGACCGAAGCGATCATGGGTTCACTGCCCCCGCACC
>JACCUL010000034.1 GCA_013811855.1 Acidimicrobiia bacterium | reverse complement strand
GCCGAGGGCGACGGCGAGCACGAGGCTGACCGACAGTCGCGAGAGCGGTCCGACGAGGTGGCGGCCGACCTCCAGCGAGTCGCCGACGTAGGAGAGGTACAGGTCGACGAACGAGGCCGCCAGCGCGACGCCGGTGACGACGCCCAGCACCCGCAGCCGGCGACCGCGCAGCGCCAGCGCCACGGCGACGGCCGCCCCTGCGCTCCAGCACCAGAGCTGCCGTGTCGAGCGCGGACCGTCGATGCCGAGTACCGCGCTCGGTAGGTGGCGGGTCACCCCGAACTCGTCGTAGGCGGCGTGATCGGTGGCCAGCAGCGGGCCGAGGTCGGCGCCCATCTCGCCGAGCCAGAAGGGCGCCTTGACGACGAACGAGATCACCTGCCAGCGCTGGCCGGCGCCGGCGGCCCACGCCCGGAACTCAGCGAGGGCCGGGTCCTCGAGCAGGGCGAGGTCGTCGTCGAACGCGTGCCGGCCGGTGTGTGAGCGCAGCTCGTCGTCGAGGGGCAGGCCGCGGTCCTCGAACCAGGACGTCATCGCGGCATCGGGCAGGATGCGCTGACCGACGTTGTTGATGACCGGGTAGATGTTGCGGTCCGACACGTCCTGGGACACCGACAGGTAGGCGCAGACGGCGAGCCCGACGACGGCGCCGGCTCGCAGGGCCCGGCGCACGTCGGTCGCCCCGGACCGCCATCGCCACGACGCCATGAGCATGGCCGGGGCCACGACGGCGGCGTAGGGCACGACGTCGGAGTCGCGGGTCAGCAACCACCAGACGGTGGCACCGACGGCCACCCACGTGCGGCGCACCGTGGGCGCCCGGCCGAACCACCACCAGGCGGCGATCGCCGCGATGCCGGCGGTCAGCGACGTGCTCTCCGACAGGACGTGGGTGTTCCAGAGCGCGAAGCGGGGCTGGGCGGCCAGGGCGGCGATCCACAGCACGCCGACGATCCGCGCCGGCCACGTCCCCATCGCCTTGACGACGACGATGAGCAGCGCGGCGAAGGCGCCGACGTACAGCAGCGACTGCACCACGACGATCGTGCGCACGTCGCCGGCACCGAAGAGCGACATGAGCAGCGGGAAGCCGATCGGGCGCTGGTCGAACCAGAAGCGACCGGTGAACGGCCCCCGTTCGGCGACGGCGGCGAACGACGAGGAGTCGGGGAAGAACACCGGGTACCCGTCGAACCAGCCCGCACCGAGCACCCGCACGAGGAATACGGCGGCACCGATGGCGCCGAGGTGGAGCAGCGCCGTCGGACCGTGGCGACGGACGTGATCGCCGGGTCCGTCCACCGGTCCATTGTGCTGTCCCGCGGGCGATCCCCCGTGGCGCGGTGCGGGAGAATGCGCACGTGACGGTGCCGGGTGTGCTGCGGATTCGAGTGTCCTGCTCGGCCAGACGTACCCCGCCTCGACCGTCGTCGGCTTCGACGACCACGACGCCTCGATCCGCACGGCGCGGACCCGGGCCGGCGACGCCGGGGTGGCCGACCGCGTGACGTTCGAGACGGCCTCGGCCGAGACGTTCGCGGGCACCGGCTACGACGCCGTGTTCATCTTCGACGCGCTGCACGACATGGGCGACCCGCTCGCCGCGCTGCGCCACATCCGCGACGTGCTGGCGCCCGAGGGCGTCCTGGTCGTCGTCGAGCCGAATGCCGCCGACACCGTCGAGGGCAACCTCAACCTCGTCGGGCAGATCTTCTATTCGGCGTCGACGTTCATCTGCACGCAGCACTCCCGCTGGCAGAGCGGCGAGCAGGCCGCCTGCCTCGGCGCCCAGGCCGGCCAGGCTCGGCTGACCGCGCTGGCCGAGCAGGCCGGCTTCCGCTCGGTCCGCCGCGCCGCCGAAACCCCGTTCAACATCGTCGTCTTGGAGCTGCGTCCCTGAAGGTTCTGAGTCCCAGAACCCGCGATATTTCACGGGTTTCGCGGATGAGAATCGTCGGGTGGTCGCAGGTCGAGCGCCAACGCCGACAGCACGCCGTTGACGAACTTCCCGCTGTTGTCGGTGGAGAAGCGCTTGGCCAGCTCGACGGCCTCGTCGATGACGACGGCCACGGGCACGTCGGGCCGCTCGGCCAGCTCGAAGGCGGCGAGGCGCAGCACGTTGAGGTCGAGCACCGCCATGCGGGCCAACGACCAGCCCGTCGCCCTGGCGGCAATAGCTGCGTCGAGCCGTTCGCGATGCTCGCTGACGCCGTGGACGAGCTGCACGGTCAGCTCGTCGGGTGGGGACATCTGGCCGGCAAGGACGTCGTCGAGCGCGGCGTCCTTGCTGGCCGCCTCGTACAGGAGGTACAGCGCCCGCTCCCGGGCGTCGGACCTCCGGTCGGATCCTGGCGACCGCGGCGGCGCCATCAGACGCGGGTGATGTACTCGCCGGTCCGGGTGTCGACGCGAATGCGATCGCCCGTCTCGACGAACAGCGGCACCTGGACCTGCTTGCCGGTCTCGAGGCGGGCCGGCTTGCGGGCGCCCGACACCCGGTCCCCCTGTACGCCGGGCTCGGTCTCGGCGATGGTCAGCTCGGCCGAGGCTGGGATCTCCACACCGATGATCTCGTCGTGGTACCTGGCGATCTGGGCGACGGCCTGCTCGACGAGGTAGTCGGCGGCGCTGCCCAGCGCGACCGGTGGCACGTGGATCTGGTCGTAGGTCGAGGTGTGCATGAACACGTAGTCGTCGCCGTCGCGGTAGAGGAACTGCATGTCTTGGCGGTCGACGATGGCCTGCTCGACGCGCACGCCGGCGTTGAAGGTGCGCTCCAGCACGGCGCCGGACCGGAGGTTGCGCAGCTTGGTGCGCACGAAGGCGCCGCCCTTGCCCGGCTTGACGTGCTGGAAGTCGACGACCTGGAACAGTCCGTTGTCGAGCTGCAGCGTGATGCCGTTCTTCAGATCGTTGGTGGTGATGGCAGGCATGGCGAGTCCTTGGACAGGTGGGTGAACCGGCGGCACCCGTTCGCCGTGACCGTCACCAGGTCCTCGATCCGGAAGCCGCCGAACCCGCCACGATAGAGGCCGGGTTCGACGGTCACCACGTCCCCCTCCAGCAGCTCGGCCGTCGACGTCGAGGCCGCGAACGGGTCCTCGTGGATGTCAAGCCCGACGCCGTGCCCGGTGCCGTGCAGGTACCAGTCGGCGAGCCCGGCGGCCGTGAAGACGTCACGGCAGGCGGCGTCGAGGGCGCGCGCCGCCACGCCGGGCGCCACCGTCTCGAGGCCGGTCATCTGCGCTTCGAGCACGAGTGCGTAGATGCGCTCCTGGTCGGCCGACGGCTCGCCGACGACGAACGAGCGGGTCATGTCGGAGTGGTACCCGTCGAGCAGCGCGCCGACGTCGATCACGACGGTGTCGCCTTCGACGATCGTGCGCCGACCCGTCTCGTGGTGCGGACGAGCGGCGTGGTCGGGCCCGCTGGCGACGATCGTGTCGTAGCTCGGCCCGTCGGCGCCGAGCCGGCGCATGCGGTGCTCCAGCTCGTCGCGCACGTCGGCCTCGGTCGGCTCGTCGGCCAGCATCGGGGCGACCTCGGCCAGCGCGGCGGCGGCGATCGTCGCGGCCCGTTCGATGCGCGCCAGCTCGCCGGCGTCCTTGACC
>JACCUL010000027.1 GCA_013811855.1 Acidimicrobiia bacterium | reverse complement strand
GGCGCACGACGTTCGGGCTGGCCCGACCGTTCCTGCACGCCGTCGAGCTGACGTTCGTCCATCCCGGCGACGGCGCATCGATGACGTTCCGCAGCCCGCTGGCCGCCGATCTCGCCGCGTTCCTGGCGACACTCAGCTGACCGGCGCCGGCACCGCAGGCTGTTCCCGCCGTGGGGCTGCGCGCCCCACACCCATCGCCGCCGGACGAGCTGGCGCTCGCGCCGTCGGATGGCCTGCGGGACGTGTGGCGCTCGCCTCTCAGACCGGCGCCGGCACCGCAGGCCAGGTTGCGTCGCCGTTGGCCATCGCCGCCACGTCGGCCAGCGTGAAGCTGTCGAGGTGGTGGCGCATGTACCGGCCGGCCTCGTTCCAGACCGCGATCAGCACGCACTGCCCCTCGTGGTCGCAGGCGCCGTCCTGGTGGGGCAGGCCGAAGTCGCCCAGCGTGATCGGGCCGTCGACGGCCGAGACGATCTCGGACAGCCGGATCTCGGCCGGCGGCCGGGCGAGGACGTAGCCGCCGCCGACGCCCCGCTTGGACCGCACCAGGCCGGCACCCTTCAGGGCCAGCAGGATCTGCTCCAGGTAGGGCTGGGGGAGCGCGGTGCGCTCGGCGATGTCGCGCACCGACGTCGGGCCCCCGCCGTCGGACTCGGCGTGCAGGGTCAGCGACAGTAGGGCCCGGCAGGCGTAGTCACCCCTGGTGGAGACGCGCACATCGCCATCGTACGGGGTGGTCGCGGAGCCGAAGCCGCTGGCAACGGTGGACCGCGTCGCTGTGGTCGTATCGTGCCGGCGTGTCGAGACGTACGACCGTTGCCTTCATCACGTGTGCCAGCATTCCGGACGGTGACCCCGACGACCTCGCCGTGATCCCCTTCCTCGCCGACCGGAGGATCGATGTCGAGGTCGTCTCCTGGGACGACCCGGACGTCGAGTGGATCGGCTACGACCTCGCCGTGCTGCGCTCCACATGGGACTACCCGGCCCGCCGCACCGAGTTCGTGACATGGGCGCGCACGGTGCCTCGCCTGGCCAACCCGGCGGCCGTGATCGAGTGGAACACCGACAAGCGGTACCAGCGCGAGCTGGCCGACGCCGGCATCCCCGTGATCCCGACCACGTGGATCGAGCCCGGCCGTGACGGTGTGCAGATCGCCGACGAGTGCGCACCGGCGCGCCAGTTCGTCATCAAGCCGGCCATCGGCGCCGGCTCCATCGACAGTGGTCGCTACGACGCCTCCGACGCCGAGCAGGTCGCCCGAGCCGGCGAGCACGTCACCCGGCTGCTGGCGGCCGGGCAGGTCGTGATGGTCCAGCCGTACCTCGACGGGGTGGAGGAATGCGGCGAGACGACGCTGATGTTCATCGGCGGTCGGTTCAGCCACGCCGTGCGCAAGGCGGCCATCCTCGACGGCCCGGCGGCGCCGGTCGACGGGCTGTTCGTCACCGAGTCGATCTCGCCGGTGGTGGCCACGGACGCCGAGCGGTCGCTGGCCGAGCGGGCCCTCGAGCTCGTCCCGCACGACGGCGACCTGCTCTACGCCCGCGTCGATCTGCTCCCAGGCCCCGACGACGCGCCGGTCCTCCTCGAGGTCGAGCTGACCGAGCCGTCGCTCTTCCTCGATCAGGACGAGTCGGCGCCGGCGCGGTTCGCCGACGCCATCGCCGCCGCGGCGGCCAGAGTGTCCGCTTGAGCTGTTCGACCGAGTGCGTTGCGCCTGGGCGGGTTGGGTGCTGGACTGTGCGGTCGTGACACCCCGGCCGGTGATCCCGGACTACGCCGGCGCCAACGTGCGCGGCATCGTGCCGGCACTGCTCGGGCCGGCCACGTGGAACGGCACGCTCCCGGCGTGGATGCCCGAACCGGTCAGCGGGGCCGACCAGGCCGTCCTGCTGATCCTCGACGGCCTCGGCTGGGAGCAACTCCTCGACCACCGCCATCTCATGCCGGCCCTCGACTCGATGACGGGCGACGCCATCACGACCGTCGCCCCGACGACGACAGCCACCGCGCTCAGCTCCATCGCCACGGGCCTCACGCCGTCCGAGCACGGACTGCTCGGCTACCGCATGATGCTCGGTGGCGAGGTGCTGAACGTGCTGCGGTGGGTGTCGGGCAACGGTGACCGGCGGCGGGTCCATCCGCCCCGCGACATCCAGCGCTTCCCGGCCTTCCTCGGCTACGCCGTCCCCGTCGTGTCCCCGAGCGAGCTGCAGGGGTCGGCGTTCACCGAAGCGCACCTGCGCGGTTCCCGACCCGTCGGCTACCGGGCCGTGTCCGCCATTGCCCTCCAGGTCGGTGAGCAACTCGCGGCCGGTGAGCGGTTCGTGTACGCCTACTACGGCGGGATCGACAAGACAGCGCACGAGCGGGGCTTCGGGCCGTACTACGAGGCCGAGCTGCGCTACGCCGACCGCATCGTCGCCGATTGCATCGACATCCTCCCGCCCGGCGCCGTGCTGCTCGTGACCGCAGACCACGGCCAGGTCGAGGTCGGCGACCGCACGATTTACCCCGACGCCGACCTCCTGGCCCTCGTCGAGCGCCAGTCCGGCGAGGGACGCTTCCGCTGGTGGCACGCCAAGTCCGGCGCCACCGACGAGCTGGCCGCCGCCGCCGCCGAGCGCTACGGCGAGATGGCGTGGATCGTCACCCGCCAGCAGGTCATCGACGAGCACTGGTTCGGACCGTCGCTGCCGGCCCCGTTCGCCTCGCGCCTCGGCGACGTCGCACTCGTCACGCACGCCCCGGTGAGCTTCTTCGACCCGGCCGACTCCGGCCCGTACGAGCTGGTCTGCCGACACGGCTCGATGACCCCGGCGGAGGTCCTCGTGCCCCTGCTGGCCATTCGCAAGGAGGCGAGCCGATGACCGACCAACCCCCCGATCCCGGTCGCGACGATCCGCGGGGGCCACGGACGGCCGGTGCCGGGTCCGTCGAGCGCGGCGAGGTGCTGGCACCGCCGGCCGCGCGTGACGACAACGAAATCGTCGGCGAATCCGTCACGTCGCCGGCCAAGGTCATGCGCATCGGCTCGATGGTCAAGATGCTGCTGGAGGAGGTGCGCGCCGCCCCGCTCGACGAGCCCAGCCGCGAGCGGTTGGCCGAGATCTACGAGCGCTCGATCGTCGAGCTGTCCGACGCGTTGTCGCCCGAGCTCCAACAGGAGCTGAAGATGCTCACCCTCCCGTTCCGCGAGGGCGAGGTACCGACGGAGGGTGAGATCCGCGTCGCCAAGGCGCAGCTCGTCGGCTGGCTGGAGGGCCTGTTCCACGGCATCCAGGCCACCCTCTTCGCCCAGCAGCTGGCGGCGCGCCAGCAGCTCGAGCACCTGCGTCAGCTCCCGCCGGGCGCGGGATCGGGCGGCCTCGGCGGTCCGCCCGGCGCCGCCCAGGGCGACCACCCCGGCACGTACCTCTGACCCACCGCCGAACGGGTAGGGTCGACCGAATCACAGCCGCGTCATTCGCGGTGCAGTCGCAGGTCCGTCGCGGCCCCCGGCGGGGGTCGACCAACACGAAAGGTCATCCGTGGGCGACTCGTTCACCCACCTCCACGTCCACACCGAGTTCTCGATGCTGGACGGGGCGTCCCGGCTCGACGAGCTGGTGGCCAAGGCCGTCGCCGACGGCCACCCGGCGATCGGCATCACCGATCACGGCAACATGTACGGCACCCTCGAGTTCTACAAGGAGTGCCGCAAGCAGGGCATCACGCCCGTGCTCGGCACCGAGGCCTACATGGCCCACGACCACCGCAGCGAGCGCCCGGCCCGGCGCGGTCGGCTGGACGACTCGGGCGGCGACACCGAGGGTGGCCGCAAGCTCTACTACCACCTGACCCTGCTGGCCGAGAGCGACGCCGGCTACCGCAACCTCATCCAGCTGTCCAGCCGGGCGTTCATGGAGGGCTACTACTACCAGCCCCGACTGGATTGGGAGCTGCTGGCCGAGCACCACGACGGCCTCATCGCCACCACAGGCTGCCTCGGCGGGCACGTGCTGCAGTCGCTCCTCAAGGGTGACGAGCGAGCGGCGCTGGAGAAGGCGGCCCGGCTGCAGGAGATCTTCGGGCGCGATCACCTCTTCGTCGAGCTGCAGGACCACGGCCTGCCCGACCAGCACCGCACCAACCCGCAGCTCCTCGACATCGCCCGCCGCCTCCAGGCGCCGCTGCTCGCCACGAACGACTCGCACTACACCCATCGCGAGGACCACGAGTCGCACGACGCACTGCTGTGCGTGCAGACCAACTCGATGCTGTCGGATCCCAAGCGGTTCAAGTTCGAGGGCACCGAGCACTACCTCAAGACGGCCGACGAGATGCGGTACCTGTTCCGCGAGGTGCCCGAGGCCTGCGACAACACGCTGTGGGTCGCCGAGCGGGCCGCGGTCGAGATCGAGTTCGGCGACCCCCAGCTCCCGATGTTCCCGCTGCCAGCGGGGTTCGCCGACGACGCCGCCTACCTCGCCCACCTGACGTGGGAGGGCGCCGCCGAGCGTTGGGGCGACGAGCTCGCACCGACCGTACGGGCCCGCATCCAGGGCGAGCTCGACGTCATCGGGAGCATGGGGTTCAGCTCGTACTTCCTGATCGTGTGGGACCTCATCCGGTATGCCCGCACCCGCGGCATCCGCGTCGGTCCCGGTCGGGGATCGGCGGCCGGCTGCTCGGTGGCGTACTGCCTGCGCATCACCGACCTCGACCCGATCCGCTACGACCTGCTGTTCGAGCGGTTCCTCAACCCCGAGCGGCTTTCGATGCCGGACATCGACATGGACTTCGACTCCCGGTACCGCGACGAGATGGTCCGCTACGCGGCCGAGCGCTATGGCCGGGACCACGTCGCCCAGATCATCACGTTCGGCACGATCAAGGCCCGCGCCGCCGTGCGCGACGCGGCCCGCGTCCTCGGGTTCCCGTACGGCGTCGGCGACCGCATCGCCAAGGCCATCCCCCCGCTCGTGATGGGCCGGGACACTCCGCTGCGCTACTGCTTCGAGGAGCACCCGAAGTTCCTCGACGGGTTCAAGTCGGCCAGCGAGCTGCGGGCGATGTACCACACCGACCCCGACGTCAAGAAGGTCGTCGACGTGGCCAAGGGCCTCGAGGGCCTGAAGCGGTCGAGCGGCATCCACGCCGCGGCCGTCGTCATCACCAAGGAGCCGCTGACGACGTACATGCCGGTACAGCGCAAGCCCGAGAGCGGGCAGGACCCCGAGTTGGCGCCGCTCGTCACGCAGTACGAGATGCACGGCGTCGAGGAGCTCGGCCTGCTGAAGATGGACTTCCTCGGGCTGCGCAACCTGGACGTCATCACCGACACCGTCGAGATGGTGAGGGCCGGGCGAGATCCCGACTTCGACATCGACACCGTGGCGCTGGACGACGAACTGACCCTCGATCTGCTCAAGCGCGGCGCCGGCATCGGCATCTTCCAGCTCGAGGGTGGCCCGATGCGGGCGCTGATGCGGTCGTTGCGGCCGACGAGCTTCGACGACGTGGCCGCCCTCCTGGCGCTGTACCGGCCCGGGCCGATGGCCGCCAACATGCACAACGACTACGCCGATCGCAAGAACGGCCGCCAGCCCATCCGGTACGAGCACGACGACCTCGTCGACGTGCTCGGCGACACGTACGGGCTGATGATCTACCAGGAGTCGATGATGCGGGTGGCCCAGAAGGTCGCCGGCTACTCCCTGGCCGAAGCCGACAACCTCCGCAAGGCCTGCGGGAAGAAGGTTCGTGAGCTGATCGCCGCCGAGCGGGAGAAGTTCATTGCCGGCGCCGAGCGCACGGGGTACGGGGCGGTGCTCGGCAAGCGGTTGTTCGACATCATCGAGCCGTTCGCCGACTACGCCTTCGGCAAGAGCCACGCCTACGGGTACGCGCTCGTCGCCTACCAGACGGCGTACCTCAAGGCGCACCACCCCGTCGAGTACCTGGCCTCGCTGCTGACGAGCGTCAAGGGCACCCTCGACAAGGCGGCCGTGTACATCGCCGAGTGCCGATCGATGGGCATCAAGGTGCTGCCGCCGGACGTCAACCGCTCGGTCACCGACTTCGCGGCCCTCGACCGCGGCGCCGTGCCCGACGGCGTATCACTGCCGATCGGCAGCCCCGGTGCGATCACGTTCGGGCTGTCGGCCGTGCGCAACGTCGGGGCCGGGCTCGTCGCCCAGCTGTTGGCCGAGCGGGACGCCAACGGCCCCTTCGCCTCGTTCCACGAGTTCGCCGAGCGGGTGCCCGAGCCGGTGCTGAACAAGCGGGCCGTCGAGTCGCTCGTCAAGGCCGGGGCCTTCGACACCCTGGGTCACACCCGCAAGGGCTTGCTCGGCGTGTTCGAGCACATCACCGACACGACCGTGACCCGCCGACGCGAGCACGAGCGCGGTGTGATGAGCCTGTTCGGGGACTGGGCGGACGACGACGCGGGGGACCCCACGCCGTCCTACGACGAGCGCCTGGCGATCCCGCCGACGGAGTTCGAGAAGACCGACAAGCTGCGCTTCGAGAAGGAGATGCTCGGGCTCTACGTCTCGGACCACCCGCTGTTCGGGGTCGAGGCGGCGCTGCGACGCAAGGTCGCCCAGGGCATCGGCGAGCTGGCCGAGCTGGACGACGGGGCCCAGGTCGGCATCGGCGGGGTCGTGACCGGCATGACCAGGAAGTTCACCAAGCGCGGCGACCAGATGGGCGTCTTCGTGCTGGAGGATCTGGAGGCCACCGTCGAGGTCACCCTGTTCCCGCGGGTGCTTCTCGAGCACGGGCACAAGCTCGTCGACGACGCCATCGTCGCCATCAGGGGCCGGTTGGACAAACGCGACGACACGCGGGTCGGGGTCATCTGCCAGGGCGTCGAGGTGCTGGCCGGGTTGGAGTCCGGTCCGGCCCCGCCGCTGCGCCTGCGCCTGCCGCCGACGGCGCTCGACGAGCTGAAGATCCAGCGCCTCAAGCGGATCCTGCGCGATCATCCCGGGGACTCGATCGTGATGGTCGACCTCGGCACCCAGGTGCTGCGCCTGTCCGACGAGTTCCGCGTCGACGTCGACCGCGCCGTCGGCGAGCTGCGAGTGGCGTTCGGCCACGATGCGGTCGCGCTGTGACGGTGCGCTGACGCTCCAGGCGCTTCGGCGGCCGCATGAGAAGTAGAATGAACCGCTATGGCTGTGCAGGTTCAGACGAACGACTCGTCGGCGCTCACGGATGCCGACCTGGACGAGTTGGGGTCGATGGGGGGATCGTTCGGCATCGGCGAGCTCTCTAAGGCCAAGGAGGATTGGGTCCTCGCCACCACGGCGCGGGTCGACGGCAAGCTGCACGGGCTGATGTTCGCCACGTTGGAGCGCATCGGCGGCACGCCCTGCGTGTTGATCGGCATGCTCAGCGTGCGGCGCAGCGCCAAGCGGGACCAGGTGCTGCGCCACCTCATGGGTGAGGCGTACCACCGAGCCCTGATGGCGTTCCCGGACGAGGACGTCGTGGTCGGCTCCCGGTTCGTCAATGCCGACGCGCTCGACGCCTTCAAGGAGCTCGACGACGTCACCCCCAGCCCCGGCGTGCGGGCCGTCGGCGAGGAGCGGGCGTGGGGTCGCCGCCTGGCCAAGCGCTTCGACGTCGACGGCAGCTACGACGAGAAGACGTTCGTCGTCCGCACCGGAGGCCAGCAGGGCTACGTCGACCACGAGTCGGCCAAGGGTCCTGGCTCGGTCGACCCGGCCCGTGCCGCGCTGTTCGCCGACGTTCCCGCCGACGGTGGGGCGCTGGTCGCCTACGGCTGGACGATGGCGGAGGACCTGGTCAAGCTCGGCGCCCGCTGAGCGGGGACGTCGTGAGCGAGCACGACGTGCGAGCGAACAATCAGCACGGTTCTTTCGCTCATTGGTGCTCATGCGTCTCAGTTGACGTTCAGTCGTCGCGGCAGTCGTAGGGATTGCACCGATGAGCGAGTTCGCCGATGTCGTCAGACGTCGGCGGATGACGCGAGCGTTCGACGGTCGCCCCGTCCCACCCGAGCTGCTGCACGAACTGGTCGACCTCGCGGCGCGGGCCCCGAGCGCGGGCAAGACGCAGGGCTGGCACCTGATCGTGCTCGAAGGAGCGGCGACGGCCCTGTTCTGGGACATCACGCTGCCGGCGATGCGCCGCCTGGCCTTCCGTTGGAAACGGCTGCTCGACGCACCGATCATCGCCATCCCGCTGGCCGACCCGCGGGCCTACACCGACCGCTACGCCGAGCCCGACAAGCAGGCCACCGGGCTCGGCGCCGGGCCCGACGCGTGGCCGGCGCCGTATTGGACGATCGACGCGTCGATGTCGGTGATGACCATGCTGCTCGGTGCCGAGTCGCTCGGCCTGGGCGCGCTCTTCTTCGGCGTGTTCAAGGGGGAGCGTGAGCTGCGCCGGGCGCTCGGGATCCCGTCGGGCATGCAGGTCCTCGGGGCCATCGCCCTCGGC
>JACCUL010000013.1 GCA_013811855.1 Acidimicrobiia bacterium | reverse complement strand
CAGGTTGGCTAGCGCCCGGCGCGACGCTGCCAGCGGGTCGCCTTCAGCATCTTCTTGTGCTTCTTCTTGCGCATCCGCTTGCGGCGCTTCTTGATCAACGAGCCCATGAGGCGGGCCAGGCTACCGGTCGATCCCGGAGTGTGGCGCTACGGTGGCCGAACGACGATTCCGGGGTCGTTCAGTAGGTAGGACAACGGATTTTGGTTCCGTGAACAGGGGTTCGATTCCTCTCCCCGGAGCGATGTTGTGCCCTTCACGACGCGGTCGCCGACGCCCGCTGGTAGGCCGATCCCCGTGAGCGTGAACGCCATCGTCCTGGCGGCCGGTGAGGGCACGCGGATGCGGTCCAACCGGCCGAAGCCGCTGCACCTCATCTGCGGCCGGGCCATGGTGCTGCACGTCATCCACGCTCTCGAACGGGTGCGGCCGGACCGCACCGCGCTCGTCGTCGGCCACGGGGCCGAGCTGGTCACCAAGAAGGTGCAGGAGCTTTCGCCCGGATGGGCCAACGTCGTGTTCGTCGAGCAGGTCGACCAGCGCGGCACCGGCGACGCCGCGGCGCACGGGATGTCGGCCTTCCCCGGC
This sequence comes from Acidimicrobiia bacterium, assembly GCA_013811855.1. Classification (GTDB taxonomy): domain Bacteria; phylum Actinomycetota; class Acidimicrobiia; order Acidimicrobiales; family Ilumatobacteraceae; genus JALZMG01. The sequence goes on along the minus strand of JACCUL010000013.1, from coordinate 24,472 downwards.
GACGACCTCGACGACGAGTCGACGATCGTGATCCTGCCCGGCGACGCGCCGCTGCTGCGGCCCGAGACGCTCGACGAGCTCGTCGTCACGCACGTCGCCAACGGCAACGCGGCCACACTGTTGACCAGCATCATGGAGGACCCGACGGGCTACGGCCGGGTCATCAGGGCCAAGGACGGGCGGGTGCTGCGTATCGTCGAGCAGCGCGACGCCAGCCCCGACGAGCTCGACGTGCACGAGGTCGCCACGAGCATCTACGCGTTCCGGCGCGACCTGTTCGGCCCGGCGCTGCGCCACGTCGAGCCGGGCAACAGCCAGGGCGAGTTCTACCTGACCGACATCATCGACGTGCTGGCCCGCATGGGCCACCGCGTCGGCTGCGTGCAGGCCCCGACCGGCGAGACACGTGGCGTCAACGACCGGTGGCAGCTGGCCCTCGCCGAGCGCGAGCTGCGGGCCCGCACCAACCGGCGCTGGCTGCTCAACGGTGTGACGATGCTCGATCCCCGCCAGACGTTCATCGACGTCACCGTCCGCCTCGGCCGGGACGTGACGCTGTACCCGGGCACGATCCTGGAGGGCAACACGGTCGTCGGCGACGGGTGCGAGATCGGCCCGGACACGCGCCTCGACGACTGCGTGGTGGGGCGGACGTGTCGGGTCCAGCACACCGTCGGCGTGGACGCCGAGATCGGCGAGGGGGCGATCGTCGGTCCGTTCGCCCACCTCCCGGCGGGCTCGGCGGTCGGCGTCGCAGCCGTGACGGGCGCCTTCTACACTGCGATGACGGAATGACGGCGAGCGAAGCGACGGGGAGCTCCATGGAGAAGGTGACCACCAAGAAGCTCGCGCTCTACTCGGGTCGGACGCACCCGGAGCTGGCAGCGAGCGTGGCTGCGCACCTCGACATCCAGCCGGGGCACGCCAACATCGTGCAGTTCGCCAACACCGAGCTGAAGTGCCGCTTCGGCGAGAGCGTTCGTGGCAACGACGTCTTCATCCTCCAGAGCCACTACGGGATCGACGGTCGGTCGGTGAACGACTCGATCATGGAGCAACTGATCATGTGCGACGCCGCCTACCGGGCGTCGGCCAAGCGGATCACCGCCGTCTGCCCGTTCTACGGCTACGCCCGCCAGGACCGCAAGGCCGACGGGCGCGAGCCGATCACGGCCCGGCTGGTGGCGGACATGTTCAAGGCCGCCGGTGTCAAGCGGATGATCTCGATCGATCTCCACGCCGGGCAGATCCAGGGCTTCTTCGACGGTCCGGTCGACCACCTCACGGCCATGCCGGTGCTGGAGGCGTACTTGCGCGAGAACGTCACGGCGCCGGTGATCGTGTCGCCGGACGCCGGGCGCATCAAGGTGGCGGAGCGGATGGCCCAGCACCTCGGCGACTGCGGCGCCGACCTGGCCTTCTGCTACAAGCGCCGGCCCAAGGGCACGACCAACGTGGCCGAGGCCACCGAGGTGATCGGCGAGGTGGCCGGACGGTTGTGCGTGCTGACCGACGACATGATCGACACCGCCGGCACGATCACGTCGGCCGCCGACCTGCTGCTCTCGCGCGGCGCCACCGGGGTCTGGGCGATGGCGACCCACGGCGTGCTGTCGGGCCCGGCCATCGACCGCCTCAAGAACAGCGCCATCGAGCGGGTCGTGCTGACCGACACGCTCCCGCTACCGCCCGACAAGCAGATCCCCCAGATCGAGGTCCTCTCGATCGCCCCGCTCATCGCCGAAGCCCTCTCTGCCGTCTTCGACGACACCAGCGTGAGCGAGATCTTCCACGGGGAGAACCTGGCCTGACTCGGCGTCCTCGTGCCCGCTCCACGGACCCGGCAGCAAGGCTTGGACGGCAGGAGCCGCAGGAGTGCTCGACGTCGCGCGCCCGCAACATCGAGGTGATCCACATGTCCGACACCGTGGCCCACGACACCACCGCCAGCGGCGTCGAGTACCAGCTGAGCGATCGCTATCTGCGCACCGAAGGCACGGTCCTGCTGACAGGGATCCAGGCGCTCGCACGCATCCCGATCGAACAACTGCGCCGTGACGCGGCGAGCGGGCTCCGCAGCGCCGCCTTCATCTCCGGGTACCCGGGCTCACCTCTCGGCGGCTTCGACCAAGAAGTCGCTCGAGCCCGCAAGCTGGTCCCGGACCTGCCGATCGTGCACCAACCGGCCGTCAACGAAGAGCTCGCCGCAACGTCGGTGATGGGTTCCCAGCTCGCCACGGGACGCCCGGATGCCACCGTCGACGGTGTCGTCGGCATCTGGTACGGCAAGGCCCCTGGACTCGACCGCGCCGGAGACGCCCTGCGCCATGGAGTGTTCGCCGGTGCGTCTCCACTGGGAGGAGTCGTCGTACTCGTCGGCGACGATCCCGGCTGCAAGTCGTCAACGATGCCCTCGTCGTCCGATGCGTCGCTCGTCGATCTCCACATGCCGATCCTCTACCCCGGCACCGTCGCAGACTGCCTCGAGCTCGGTCTGCACGCCGTCGCGATGTCTCGCGCGTCCGGCCTCTGGTCGGCGATGAAGATCGTGACCCCGATCGCCGACGGGTCCGCGACGGTGATGCTCCCGGTGCTCGACGACGATCCGATCAAGCCCACCGTCGACATCGACGGCAAACGGTGGGCGTGTTCGCCGTCTGCGCAGTTCCTCGGAGCTGCCCGCATGGTGGCGATCGAGCGCGAGTTCCGAGAGATCCGGCTACCGCTGGCGCGCCGCTACGGCATCGAGAACGGACTGAATCGCATCACGGCCAACCCGCCCGACGCATGGATCGGTCTCGTCGCCACCGGCTTCACGTACTACGAGATGCTCGATGCACTCCGGCGGCTCGGCCTCGAGAACGAACAGCAGATCGCGGGAGCCGGCATCCGGCTGCTCCAACTCCGGCTGCCTGTGCCCTTCGACGATGCGCTCGTCCGCCGCTTCGCCGACGGACTGTCGGAGATCGTGGTGGTCGAGGAGAAGAACCCGACGCTCGAATGGCTGATCAAAGACGCGCTCTACGGGGGCTCGAGCCAACCGAAGGTGCTCGGCAAATCCCACGAGGACGGGCGTCCGCTGATGCGCGCCTGGGGTCCGCTCGACGCCGACGCCATCATCGGCGGGCTTCGTGAGCGCCTGAGCCCCAGGCTTGCCGAACGTCTGCGCCCGGAGCGGTCCATCTCACGCCCCAGCGAGTTGATTCCGTTGACCGTGAACCGCATCCCGTTCTTCTGTTCGGGATGTCCTCACAACTGGGGCACGAAGGTCTCCGCCGGTGCGCTGGTCGGAGCTGGCACCGGGTGCCACGGCATGACCCTGCTGATGGACCCCGAGCGCGTCGGTGAGGGGATCGGCATCACGGCGATGGGCAATGAAGGCGCGCAATGGGTCGGCATGGAGCCGTTCGTGGCCGCCGAGCACCTGTTCCAGAACTACGGCGACGGCACGTTCTTCCACTCCGGTCAGCTCGCCCTTCAGCATTGCGTCGGCGCCGGCAAGAACATCACGTTCAAGATCCTGTACAACGGGACCGTTGCCATGACCGGCGGCCAAGACTCGGCCGCACCCGTTGGCGTTCCCGAGCTCGCCACCATCTTGTTGGCGCTCGGCGTCACCAAGGTCGCCGTGACGACCGAAGATCCGGCCCGATACCGGGGTGTCGACCTCCCGAACGGCGTCGATGTCCACGATCGGGATGACATCGTCGCGGTGCAGGATGCGATGCGCGCCACGCCGGGAGTGACCGTGCTGATCCACGACCAGTTCTGCGCCGCCGAGCTCCGTCGTGACCGCCGCCGCGGCAGGCTCCAGATGCCGCGTCGGCGCGTCGTCATCAACCATCGGATCTGCGAAGGGTGCGGCGATTGCGGCGACGTCAGCAACTGCTTGTCGGTGCAACCGGTCGACACGCCGCTCGGCCGCAAGACCACGATCGATCAGGCCTCGTGCAACTTCGACTACAGCTGCGTGAAAGGCGACTGTCCGGCGTTCATGATCGTCGAGTGCGACGATGGGCCAGACAATGACCGTGCGTTGGTGAGCGATGGCGGCGTCCCCGATCCCGCTGTCAACGCGAGGAGTGGTGCGACCGTCGATCTCGTGCGCATCCGCATGGCCGGCATCGGGGGCACCGGCGTCGTGACCGTCGCCCAGATCCTGGCCACCGCAGCCATGTTCGACGGTTGGGAGGTGCGCGGGGTGGACCAGACAGGTCTGAGTCAAAAGGCCGGCCCCGTCGTCAGCGATGTGATCCTGGCCCGTCCCGGGATCGGCTCGTCCAACGTGATCGGTGAGGGCCAGGCCGATGTGATGCTCGGCTTCGATGCGATGGCGGCCGCGGGAGACGGGGCGCTCGCCGGATCGGACCCGAGTTCGACGGTCGTCATCGCATCCACACATCGCACGCCGACGGGCCGCATGATCACCGACCCCGGCATTGCCTATCCGTCCGATGCGATCCAAGCGCGACTCGACTCCTGCAGCCGCCGAGCAGACAACCGGTACGTGGATGCGACCGCCCTCGCGGAACGACTGTGTGGGGGAGCAGCGCACGCCAACATCTTCCTGCTCGGCGTTGCGGCGCAATCGGGCCACATACCGGTGACGATCGGCGCGATCGAGCGGGCGATCGAGCTCAACGGGGTCGCCGTCGATGCCAACCTCGCAGCCTTCGGCTGGGGACGTCGCTGGGCTCACGATCCTGCCGCCGTGGAAGGCGTCGCAGAGGTCGCCAAGCAGTCCGACCCCGATGCCACGGCGATCGTGACCGTGCCCACCGTGTCGAAGCAACTGAGCGACCGGGTCACGTCGCTCGCTGCCGACACGCGGTTCAGGGAGACCCTGAGCATGCTCACCGCCGACCTCGCCGGGTTCCAGGACGAGAAGTACGCGAGACGGTTCCTCGATGTCGTCGCCTCCACCCGAGTCGCGGAGCGTGCCATCGCGGTCGATTCCCATCGCCTCACCGAAGCGGTCGCCCGCAGCCTGCACAAGCTGATGGCCTACAAGGACGAGTACGAGGTCGCCCGACTGATGCTGCTGCCGGAAGCGACCGCAGCAGCGAGATCGGCCGGGGGCGCAGACGCCCACATCACGTGGCAACTCCATCCGCCGATGCTGAAGGCGCTCGGAAGACAGTCGAAGGTGGCATTCCGTTCGTGGACGCGACCGGCCTTCACAGCGCTGCGCGCCTGCAAACGACTGCGCGGCACCCGCCTCGACCCGTTCGGCTGGACCGAGATGCGAAGGATGGAACAGGCCCTCCCCGACGAGTTCGTCGATGCGCTGGACACGGTCCTGCGGTCGCTTTCGGCAGAGAACCTCGACGAGGCGGTCGCCATCGCTGAACTTCCCGACGTCGTCCGCGGATACGAGGATCTGAAGGTGCGACGCGTCGGTGAATACCGCGAGCGCCTGACCGCCGCGCTCCTCGCGTTCCCCGCCTCACGACCCGATCAGGCCTAGCCCGCGCCCGACTCGGGTACAGAGGTTCGCCATGAGTGATCAGTCGCCATCGCCCGAGAAGCCCACCGAGGAGTGGGTCACCGGGGACGAACCGATGACCGGGCCGCAAGCCAGCTACCTCGAGACCCTCGCCCGAGAGGCCGGGGAGGCGGTCCCGCAGGGGCTGACGAAGGCCCAGGCCTCCGAGCTGATCGATCGACTGCAGGGGGCGAGCAACCGTCTGCAGGAACAGCCCGACTCGGTCACGCCGGGTGACGGTGGCGACGAGCGACAGCTCCCGCTCGACGAGACCGGCCCGACCGAGTTCGGCGATGCCCCCGAGGACTGACCGATAGACGCTGACGGCGGGTCAGCCGGTCAGTCGGTGAGTCGGTCCGGGGTCCAGCTTGGGTCGCGGCCGGTCAGGCCGATGACCCGGTCGAGCAACGGGGCGTCGTCGGGGACGGGGACCACCGGGCCGAAGAGTCCCAGACGTTCCTCCTCCTGGCCCGGGCCGGCGAAGCCGAGCACGAACTGGTGCACGGCCTCCAGCGACTCCTCGTCGACCTCGTAGGACTGGCCGCTGGCCTTGGCGACGTCCCAACCGTGGACGACCAGCTCGTCGAGCGCGACGATCCCGGCGACCTCGGCCGGCATCTCCAGGTCGCCGGCCTTTGTCATCCCGTCCCACGCCCCCTCGTTGCGCCAGGCGCCGGCCAGCTCACCGAGCTGGTGCGGGATGCGCGTCTGCCAGTCGTCGCCGAGGTTGGCGGCATCGGCCGACGGTGGCGAGGACGTGGCCTCGCCCGTGTCCTTGCGGGCCGCGCCCGTGAACGCCCGGCTCAACCCGCTGACGTGATCGAGCAGTGCACCCAACGACGTACCGGCACACGGCGTGGACGCACGCAGTTGATCATCGTCGATGTCGCCGACGAGGTCGGCCATCCGGCGGGCGGCAGGTTCGAGGTCGATGCTCATGCGCGCATGCTTACCACTGGTCCCGAGCCGCACGCCGCTACAGCTGTTGGATCGTGGCCAGCACCCGGGCGTCGCCGCCGTTCTCGTAGAACTCGACGACGATCTGGTGGTCCCCGGCGGGCAGCGTGGCTGTGTCGACCGTGCGCTGCGCGTACCCGCGGTCGAACCAGTCGTCGATGACAAGGTTGCCGTCGACCCGGATGCGGATGCCGTCGTCGCTGCCACCCGTGATGCGCAGCGCCCGCGGCGACGCCAGGTTGAGCGTGCGGGTCCAGCGGATCGAGAAGTTGTCGTTGCCGAGCCCCGTGCCCGCCGGAGCGCCGGTGCCGTAGTTGTAGTTGATCGAGTCGGCCTCGCAGCGCTGCGTGACCGGCCCACCCTCGAGCGTGCGGTTGGCGTAGTACTCGGCCTTCCACGGCTGGGCCGGGTTGGTGCAGTTGAGCGCGCCGGGCGGCGGGATGACGATCGGCCCACCGGGTGCCTGGGTCGAGAACATCGCCGTGACCGTCGCCCAGGGGATGCCCGACGCCACGCCGTTGTCGACGACCGTCAACGTCGAGAAGTCGACGGCGCCGCCCGCGCGGATGTAGGCCCGCCGCAGCGTGTTGTCGTTCCACACGACGTAGAGCCAGTCGCCGGCGACGTCGAACGCTCGCGACGGCGACCAGTTGGCGCCGGACGACAGGTACTCCTGGGCGCCGACCACGCCGCTCTCGATCGAGTACCACCGCCACCACAGCCGGGTGTCGTTGGACTTGGTGTAGTAGATGCGACCCTGGTGGAACGTGGCCGCCACCGTCTCGGCGACGCCGTAGGGCTGGTCGTAGGGCGTCAGGTCGCGGTCGTTGTCGACGTAGCCGACGGACGTCGACAGGTTGGTCGGCGTGCCGTAGGAGTTTCCGGCCATCGACCGCCGGAAGAACGCCGAGCTCGGGCCGAAGTACGTGAGCTGGCCGCGCTGGACGTACCCGTCGCGCACGTCGTTCCAGTTGTTGGCGTCGATCGGCGCGCCGCTGACCTGGGTGAGCGGCGTGAACGCCGTGCCGTTGAACGTCGTCTGGTACAGCCGGCCGTTGACGGCCAGGCGCAGGTCGACGGGCAGCTCGAGCCGCTCCGGCGGTGGGTTGAGGGTGCCGCCGCTGGTCGAGAGGACGGCGAGGCGCTGGCGGATCTGGTTGTTGAACAGGACGGTGTCGCTGCCGACGAACAGGTGGCTGGGAGTCGAGGCCATCGCTTCGACGCCGCGGCCGCGGTCGCGACCGGGGTTCCACGACAGCGGGACGCCGGTCCACGGATCGAGGGCGGCGATGCCCATGCGCACCAGCGAACCGGGCCCGTCGTTGTCGCCGCCGGGGCTCGGGTTCGGGTTGTTCTCCCAACGTTGGTGCCCGCCGGCGATGACGGCGGCGTCGGTGATGTGGACCGCCCAGTGCGTGTCGCCGCCGGTGTGGGCCGTCCATGTCGGCTGCAACTGGCTGCCCGTCAGGGCCGGGGGCAGCTCCCATCGTGCTGCGGTGTCGCACATCGACTGGTTGCCGAAGAAGGCGCCGGTCGTGTTGACGGCGAAGTACGTGTTGTCCGGCGAGATGTCGATGCCGCGGATGTACGTGTCGCGGTAGACGCTGGCGCAGTCGGGGCGGTAACGGTCGGTGGCCCAGTTGGCCACCGTGGCGGTGGCGCCGGAGAGGTCGATCACGGCGATCTGCTCACGCGTCTGGCCACCGACCGTGATGAAGTTGCCGCCGACGACGAGCCAGCGACCGTCGTCGGAGACCTCCAGCTCCTGCACGTACGGGCCGTACTCGTAGCGGGAATCGGTGATCGCCAGGTCGAACGAGGCGAGCGCGGCGCCGGTGGTCGGATCGAGCATGGCCAGGCGCTCGCGGGTCTGGTTGCCGACGAAGCGGAACTTGCCGCCGATGACGACCCGCCCGTTCGACAGGTCGAGGTCCTTGACCGTGTTGTTGACGTTCGGGTTGAACGTCGGATCCACGGCGCCGGTGACGGCGTTCAGCTTGGCGACGCGGTTGCGCGTCGTGCCGTTGATCGACGTGAACGAGCCGGCGACGAAGAGCGACGTGCCGTCGGGGGAGTAGCGGACGCCCTCGACCTCGCCGTTGATCGTGGGACGGAACGTCAGGTCGATCTGACCGGTCGAGACGTCGAACTTGAACAGGCGGGCCTGGTTGATCTCGGCGCTGCCCGATGCCCCCGGGCGGATGCGCGTGAACGTGCCGCCGACGACGACGCTGTTGCCCCGCGTGTCGAGCGAGTAGATGCGACCGTCCATGACCCGCGGCTGGTTGGCGAGCGGGAACGTCCCCGGCACGACGCTCTGGTTGGCGACGGCCGGCGTGGCGACCCCGGCCGCCGAGGCCAAGGTGGCGAACGCGAGCAACACCCCACTCGCGAGAGAACGGCGCACGCGCGCCCGTTGAACACCCATCGGATTCCCCTTCCGAATCGCCCGTACCGAGCCGCAACGTACCACCGGTGCGCCGTTCGGAGTGTTGCGATTCCGTTGCGTTCGGTCGGCGCAACGGTCAGCCGACGTCGTGGAGGTGGTGGACGGGGTCGTGCACGAAGTACCGGGCGAACGAGTCGACGGTGAAGACCGCGCCGTCGCTGCGCCGCCCCGGCCGCTCCCACTGGTCGGGGCGCACGGCGGCGAACGAGTCGGCGATCGTCGCCGCGGCGGCGCTCAGCTCGGCGGCGACGACGGCCGGGTCCTGCGCCCAGTAGCGCTCGGCGACGGCGGTCTCGTCCTGATCCCAGTTGGCGAACTGCGGGTCGTCGTCGGCGAGCATCTGCGCCAGCCGCCGGTCGAACAGGCGGAAGACGTCGCGGACGTGGCAGGCGTATTCGAGCGAGGACCAGACGTCGGGCTCGGGTCGGCGGGCCACGTCGCGACGGGCCAGCACCTCGACCCACGATGCGGCGTTGGCCCGCAGCACGTCGGGCACCGTGGCCGGGTCGAAGGTGCTGGCGTCGAACCCGCACTCGGGGCACGGTGTGGCGAGCACCCACGTCCAGTCCTTCTCGTCGGGCGGCACGGCACCGGGATCGTCGGACGTCATCGCGGCGACGGTACCGGCCGCATCCGACACGGTCGGCGGGAGCTCCAGCACCAGCCGCACGCCGAGCAGGCGCACCGGTCGGGTCAACTCGAACCGGGCCAGCACCCGCTCGGCCATGGCCGCGACGGTGTCCGCATCGGTCGTCGGCTCGGGCAGCTTGCTGATCTTCGTGCGCGTGAAGAACGTCGCCGTCCGCACCTTGACGGCGACGTGCGTGACCGTGCGGCCCTCGGCGACGACGGCGTCGGCGACCTCGGCGGCGAGCCGGCGCACGTGGCCGACGATCTCGGCGGGGTCGGCGAGGTCGTGCTCGAACGTCACCTCCCTGCTGCGCCCGCGAGCGACGTGCGGCGCGTCGACCACCGGTGCGTCGTCGCCACCGAGCCCGAGCACACGCAGGTGGGGGCCGATGGCCGGCCCGAACCGGCGGGCCAGCTCCCCGTGGTCGGCTCGCGCCAGGTCCTCGACGGTGGCGATGCCGAGCTCGGCCAGGTGCTCCGCCGTCCGCGGGCCGACGCCCCACAGCGCGGTCACCTGGCGGTGGCCCATCGTCGGCATCCACGTGGCCCGGGTGAGGCGGGCGATCCCGCCGGGCTTGGCGAAGCCCGTCGCCGTCTTGGCCTGCAGCTTGGTCTGGCCGATGCCGACGGCACACGTGAGTCCGGTCGCCGCCAGCACCCGCTCCTTGATCGCCGCGGCGACGTTCTCGGGATCGTCGGCCTCGACGCCGACGAAGGCCTCGTCCCAGCCCCACACCTCGACGGCGCCGGGGAACGTCCGGAGCGTGGCCATGACGCCCGCCGAGGCGGCGTCGTACGCCGGGCGGTCGGACGGCAGGAACACGGCGTCGGGGCAGCGGCGGTGGGCGGCCGCCAGCGACATCCCTGACCGCACGCCGAACGCTCGCGCCTCGTACGACGCCGTCGCCACAACCTGGCGGGCGCGCTGCGGGTTGCCGTCACCGCCGACCACGACGGGACGGCCGGCCAGCTCCGGGCGCCGCAGCACCTCGACGGCGGCCAGGAACTGGTCGAGGTCGACGTGCAGGATCCACGACCTCATTGCGTTCCCGGCCACGCCGCGCCTGGCGGATCAGCTGTTGCGGTCGTCGCGGAAGCGGATCCAGTCGCGCAGGCGGCCCAGGTCGTAGTCCGGGCCGTTGACGCCCACGGTGAACAGTCGTGTCCCGATGTCGTGATAGCTCTCGCCGAGCGCTTCCGGCCCGGCGTCGACGCCGACCGATCGCTCGATCTCGTCGGGGTCGCGTGACTCGCGGGCGCACCAGTCGTCGAGCACGGCACTCTTGTGGGCGATCGTGTCGGGATCGCCGAACGTGTGCCAGATGTCGGCGTGACGGGCGACGAGGCGCAGCGTCTTGCGCTCGCCGCCGCCGCCGATGAGCACGGGGACTTTCCTGGCCGGCGCCGGGTGGCCGGCGGCCAGCCGGGACTCGATGCGCGGCAGTGCCTCGGCGAGCAAGTCGAGGCGGCCGACGGCGGTGCCGAACTCGTACCCGAACTGGTCGTAGTCCTTCTTGAACCAGCCACTGCCGATGCCGAGGATCAGCCGGCCGCCGCTGATGTGGTCGACGGTCCTGGCCATGTCGGCCAGCAGTTCGGGATTGCGGTAGCTGTTGCACGTCACGAGCGCGCCGATCTGAGCCCGGGCGGTCTGCTCGGCCCAGGCCCCGAGCATCGTCCAGCACTCGAAGTGGTTGCCGTCGGCGTCGCCGTAGAGCGGGAAGAAGTGGTCCCAGTTGAAGATCACGTCGGCGCCGGCCTCCTCGGCCTCGGCGACGGCCCGGCGGAGATCGGCGTACTCGGCGTGCTGCGGGTGGAGCTGGACACCGACACGGACGGGCCGGTCGTGCACCGAGGGGTTGGCGTGGTCAGTCATGCCGGAGACTCTCGCCGACGCGTGCGACGAGGCGCCAGCCGAGCCGTGGCCGCTGTGGCCGGGGATCACCCTGACGGTACAGTGACCGGCCGATTTCGTCCCCGGCGGCCCCGCCGCCCGTAGACCCGTAGAAGGGTTCCCGCCATGGCTTCCACCGTGCTCGTCGCCGACACCGGCCGCCCGACCGGCAGCGCGGCCTCCCGCCGCCTGCGCGCCGCCGATCAGATCCCCGGCGTCCTCTACGGGCACGGCATGCAGCCCGTCTCCGTCGCCGTGGCCCGCCGCGACTTGCGCCTGGCGCTCTCCGGCCCGGCCGGGCTCAACACCGTGCTCGACCTGAGCGTCGACGGCACGGTCTACCCGGCGATCGTCAAGGACGTGCAGCGCCACCCGGTTCGCCGCAACGTCAGCCATGTCGACTTCATCCAGGTCAACCTGGACGAGGAGATCACGGTGTCGGTTCCCGTGCGCCTGGTGGGCGAGGCCGCGGCCGTCGTCGCCGGCGGTGGCCTGGTCGACCCGGCCGTCGACGCCATCGAGGTCGTCACCACACCGCGGAGCATCCCGCCGGAGTTCGTCATCGACGTGACGGACATGGAGATGGACACCGTCATCCGCTTGGAGGACGTGCCGATGCCCGACGGCGTCGTGGCCACGGGTGATCCCGACGGCCCGGTCGTCACCGTCCTGACGATGCGCGCCGAGATGGCCGAGATCGAGGCCGCTGACGCCGAGATCGCCGAGGAGCAGGCCGAGGCCGAGGGCGAGGCGCCGGCCGGTGAGGAAGCCGACGGCGAAGGCGACGGCGAGGCCTCGGAGGCCGGCGCGTCGGAGTGAGGCGGCGGACCCCGTTCGACTGGTTGGTCGTCGGGCTGGGCAACCCGGGCAAGGAGTACGCCCGCACCCGTCACAACGTCGGCGAGGAGGTCGTGGCCGAGCTGGCCCGACGTCGCGGCGACACGCTGAAGGGCGGGCGCGACAACGCGCTCGTGGCCGAGTCGCGCCTCCCCGCACCCGGCGACGATCTCCGGGTCGTGCTGGCGTTCCCCTTGACCTACGTGAACGAGTCCGGTCAGTCGGTGCGGGCGCTCGTCCGCCGGTACGGGATCGAGGACCCGACCCACGTGGTGATCGTCCACGACGAGCTGGACCTGCCCCCGACGACGGTGCGGGTCAAGGCGGGCGGCGGGTTGGCCGGCCACAACGGCCTGCGCAGCATCGTCGCCCACCTGAAGACCCAGGACTTCCTGCGCGTCCGCATCGGCGTCGGCAAGCCGCCGTCGAAGGAGCGCGGCGCCGATCACGTGCTGTCGCGGCTGCCGGTCCGCCAGCGCGAGCTGTACGACGTGGCCGTGCAGGAGGCGGCCGACGCCGTCGAGCTGCTCTTGCTCGAAGGCGTCGACACGGCGATGCGGGCCTACAACGGCCGCGACGCGAGAGGTGACACCGGGCCTTGACCGTTGTCGCCCCATCGAACTGGGTGCGCTTCGTCTCGAATTCGAGACGCTGGCGCGCCCAGATCGGTCCGTGAGACGAATCGCACCCAGATGGGGACCGGCGCGCGACCCGTACCCTGATCGCCCCGTGTCGCTGGCTGTTCTGCCCCCCTTGCTGCGTGACGAGCCGGCGTTGACGCGCGCCCTCGGGGAGCCCGACGCCCGCTTGGCGGTGGTCGAGGTGGCCCGGCCGATCGCCCTGGCCGCGCTGGCGGGGCTGTCGTCCCGCCGGCCGCTGGTCGTCGCCTGCCCGACGGGCACGATGGCCGCCAACCTGGCCGACGACCTCCAGCAGTTCCTGCCCGCCGATCAGGTCGCCCTGTTCCCGGCGTGGGAGACGCTGCCGTTCGAGCGGGTCAGCCCGTCGGTCGAGACGATGGGCCGGCGGCTCGACGTGCTGTGGCGGTTGCGCCACGCCGAGACGTGCCCGGCCGTGATCGTCACCGGCGTGCGCGCGCTGCTGCAACGCCTCGGCCCGGACGCCACCACCATCGACCCGGTCGTCGTCCGTCCCGGCGACGTCCTGGAGCCCGACGAGCTCGTGCACCGCCTCGTCAACGGCGGCTACCGCCGGGAGGAGCTCGTCGAGCACCGCGGGGAGATCGCCCGCCGCGGCGCGATCATCGACGTGTTCCCGTCCACCGGCGACGCACCGGTGCGCATCGACCTGTGGGGCGACGAGGTCGACCGCCTGACCCGCTTCGGCGTCAACGACCAGCGCTCGACCGGCGACCTCGACGAGGCGCGCCTCTTCCCGGCCCGCGAGCTGGTGCCGACCGACGCCGTGCGCGAGCGGGCGGCGCGGCTGGTGCGCCTGGAGCCGTGGGGGCGCGAGCAGTGGGAGCGGCTCGCCGAGGGCGCCCTGTTCGACGGTATGGAGAGCTGGCTGCCGTGGCTCGTCGCCGACGGCGAGCCCCAGCTCGTCACGGACGTGCTGCCAGGAACGGCGAAGGTCGTGCTCATTGAGCCGCGCCGGATGCGCGACCGCGCCATCGACCTGCTGGCCGAGGAGGACGACCTGGCCAAGGCGTTGGCGTCGACGTGGGCGCGCGACCCTGACCGCCCGTTCCCCCGCCTCCACTGCACCCCCGACGAGCTGCTCGCCGGCCAGCAGGCGTTCTGGTCCATCGACTCGGTGCCGGAGTCGCCGGACACCCCGGTGGTGCAGGCGTCGGGCTGGGGGCCCGTCGTCGGTGACGGCTCGGGCCTCGTCGGCCGGCTGCGCCAGCTCCTCGCCGATCGCTATCGCGTCGTCGTCGCCGCCGACGGTGAGAGCTCGGCGGCCCGGTTGGCCGAGCTGCTGCGCGACGCCGGGCTCGACCTCCCCGTCGACGCACCCGGCACGAGCGATCTCACCAAGCCGGGAGGTCGCATCGTCGTTGCCCCGCTGCACCACGGCGTGACGTTGCCGGCAGCCAAGCTGGCGATCGTCGCCGAGAGCGACCTGACCGGCCGTCGCCGGGCGCATCGTCGCCCACGGGCCCGCCGCCGAGACGCGCTCGGCACGTTCGAGGACCTCAAGCCGGGGATGTACGTCGTGCACGTCCAACACGGCGTCGGCCGCTACGAGGGCATGGTCAAGCGCTCGATCGGGGGCGTCGAGCGCGACTACCTGCTCGTCGCCTACAAGGGCGACGACCGGCTGTACGTCCCGTCCGACCAGATCGACGTCCTCCGCCAGTACGTGGGCGGCGAGTCCCCGACGCTGCACCGCCTCGGCGGCTCGGACTTCGCCAAGGCCAAGAGCCGGGTCCGCTCGGCGGTGCGGGAGATCGCCCAGGAGCTCGTCGTCCTGTACCAGAAGCGGGTCAACGCGCCCGGCTTCGCGTTCGGGCAGGACACGCCGTGGCAGGCCGAGATGGAGGCGTCGTTCCCGTTCAGCGAGACGCCCGACCAGCGGTCCGCCATCCAGGACGTCAAGTCGGACATGGAGCAGCTCCACCCGATGGACCGTCTCGTCTGCGGCGACGTCGGCTTCGGCAAGACGGAGGTCGCCGTGCGCGCCGCCTTCAAGGCCATCCAGGACGGCAAGCAGGTGGCCGTGCTCGTGCCGACCACATTGCTGGCCAGCCAGCACGGGCAGACGTTCGGCGAGCGGTTCGCCGGCTACCCGATCCGCGTCGAGACACTGAGCCGGTTCCTCACCCCGGGTCAGGCCCGCGACGTCATGGCCGGGTTGACATCGGGCGCCGTCGACTGCGTCATCGGCACCCACCGGCTGCTCGGCGACGGTGTCCGGTTCAAGGACCTCGGTCTGCTCGTGGTCGACGAGGAGCAGCGCTTCGGGGTGCAACACAAGGAGTCGATGAAGCAGCTCAAGACGAACGTCGACGTCCTCACGCTGACGGCCACCCCGATCCCGCGCACGTTGGAGATGAGCCTCGTGGGCATCCGCGACCTCTCGCTGCTGCAGACCCCGCCGGCCGATCGCCAGCCGATCCTGACCTACGTCGGGGGGTACGACGAGCGCGTCGCGGTCGAGGCCATCCGCCGCGAATTGTTGCGGGAGGGTCAGGTCTTCTGGGTCCACAACCGGGTCCGCTCGATCGAGCACGTGGCCGCCCGGCTGCGCGAGCTGGTGCCCGAGGCCCGCATCGCCGTGGCCCACGGCCAAATGGACGAGGGCCCGCTGGAGCAGGTCGTCGTCGACTTCTGGGACGGCGAGTACGACGTGCTCGTCTGCACCACGATCATCGAGTCGGGCATCGACATGCCGACCGTCAACACGCTCGTCGTCGAACGGTCCGACCTCCTCGGCCTGGGCCAGCTCCACCAGCTGCGGGGCCGGGTCGGGCGCAGTGGCCAGCGGGCGTACGCTTACCTGTTCCACCCCGTCGAGGTGGCGCTCACAGAAGAGGCCTACGAGCGGCTGCGCACGATCGGGGAGGCCACCGAGCTGGGCAGCGGCTTCAAGATCGCCATGCGCGACCTGGAGATCCGCGGCGCCGGCAACATCCTCGGCGAGGCCCAGTCCGGCCACATCGCCGCCGTCGGTTACGACCTCTACTGCCAGATGGTCACCGAGGCGGTCGCCGAGATGAAGGGTGATCCGATCCGCCCGCCGGCCGAGATCCGCCTCGACGTGCCGACCGACGCCCACCTGCCGCCCGACTACGTGGCCAAGGAGGAGCTGCGGCTGGAGGCCTACCGCCGGCTGGCCGCGGTCACGACGACGGCGGCCGTCGACGACGTCCGCACGGAGTGGGAGGATCGCTACGGCCCGGTGCCGCCGCCCGCCGAGGCCCTGCTGACCGTGGCCCGGTTGCGGGCCGAGTGCCATCGCCTCGGGCTCAACGACATCACCATCGTCGGCGGCCAGGCCCGCCTGGCCCCGCTGGACCTCAAGCTCAGCGCGGAGACCCGGCTGCGCCGCCTGTCCCGCGAGGCCAAGTGGAAGCCCGACGCCCGTCAACTCGTCGTGCCGATCCCGCGCCGCGCCGAGCCGGCCGCGTTCCTCGTCGAGCTGCTGCGAGAGCTCATCCCGGCCGCCGCCGAGCCGGTAGCTTCGGCGCCGTGAAGCGGACGGCGCAGGCGATCGCCGGCGGGCTGGCCGCCGTCGCGCTCACCGGTTGCGGGACGTTCTCCGGCAACGATGCCGCGGCGATCGTGGACGGCCGGGAGATCGGTCAGGACGAGTTCCAGCGGTTGCTCGAGGTGTTCGCCGAGAACACCGAGGTGACCGGTCTGGCGGTGGACGGGGAAACGGCCACCGTGTCCGCCGACCAGGTGCGCGGCGTGCTCGGACTCCTCGTCCAGAACGCCGCGTCCACCGACTTCCTCGCGGCGCGGGGCGAGGCGATCACGGGGGCCGACCGGGCCGACCTCGTCGAGCAGTTCGCCGGCAACCCGGCACTGGAGGCGCTCCCCGACGACGTGATCGACTTCGTGATCGACGTGCAGGTGGCCCCGGCGGCCCGGGCGCGCCTCACGGCGCCGCCGATCGAGGAGTTGGAGGCCGACTACGTCGAGGAGCCCGGCCGCCTGGGTCTGCTGTGCCTGCGCCAGGTGGTCGTGGCGACCGAGGACGAGGCCGAGGCGGCGCGGGACGAGATCGCCGCCGGCGCCGAGCTGGCCGACGTTGCCGCCGACCGCTCGATCGACCCGGACGGGGCGCAGAACGGCGGCGTGCTGTTCGGCCCTGACGGCCAGCCGTGCGTCCCGCTCAGCCTGGTGACCCAGCAGTTCGGCCCGGCCTACACGGACGCCGTGCTGGACGTCGGCGCCGGCGGGCTCACCGATCCCGTCCAGTCCGCGTCCGGCTGGCACGTCGCGCTGGTGCGGCCGTACGACGAGATCGCCGACTCCGTCAACGCGCAGTACACGGTCAGCGCCGGCGAGCTGATGTGGCTCGGTCACCTGGCGACGGCCGACATCGACGTCGATCCCCGCTACGGCCGCTGGGACCCGGCCGCGGCCGCCGTCGTCGCGCTCCGGTGAGTTCGACAGAGTTTATCGTCGACGCGCAAAGGTCGATAATCTCAAGTACGTTCTGTTGAGGAGATGGACGAGGTCGCGAACCCGTACCGGCCTGTTCGAGTTCCCCCAGATCGGCCCGCTCGCTCGCGACGACGCCCGCGCCGCCATCTACGTGCCCGCCCGTGACCGTGGCGTCGAGTTCACCGATGGAGCATTGGACGCGATCATCGACCGCGCCCACGGCTACCCCTACTTCCTCCAGGAGTGGGGGTACCACGTCTGGAACGCGGCGAGCAATTCACCCGTCGACGTCGATGTCGTCGACGACGTGGCGTCGAAGGTGATCCTGCACCTCGACGAGAACTTCTTCCTCGTCCGCTTCGATCGGCTCACGCCGGCCGAGCGGCGGTACCTGCGGGCGATGGCCGAGCTCGGCCCCGGCCCGCACCGCTCGGGTGACATCGCCGCCCAGCTCGGCGTGCGGGTCGAGTCCGTGGCGCCACGTCGGAGCGGGCTGATCACGAAGGGGATGGTCTACAGCCCGGCTTACGGGGACACCGCGTTCACGGTTCCGCTCTTCGACGAGTTCCTCCGACGGCGGATGCCGTGATGACGCCTCGTCCCCGCATCGTCGTCGTCGGGCTCGGGCCTGGCGGTCGCCAGCACGTCACGGGCGAGACGCTGGCGGCCATCGAGCGCATCCCGGTGCGCTTCCTGCGCACGGGCCGCCACCCGAGCGCCGACCTCGTGCCGGGGGCGACGACGTTCGACGCGCGGTACGAGTCGGCCGACGCGTACGACGACGTCTACCGCGCCATCGCCGACGAGCTCGTCGCCGCAGCCACCGAGCACGGCGAGGTGCTGTACGCCGTCCCCGGGTCACCGCTGGTCCTGGAGCGCTCGGTCGCGCTGCTGCGCGCCGACGATCGCGTCGACGTGACCGTCGTGCCGGCGCTGTCGTTCCTCGACGCGGCGTGGGCCCGCCTCGGGGTCGATCCGGTGGAGGCCGGGGTCCGCGTCGTCGACGGCCACGAGTTCGCCACCGCGGCCGCCGGCTCGACCGGCCCGCTGCTGATCGCCCACACCCACGCCGCGTGGGTGCTGTCGGACATCAAGCTGGCCGCCGAGGACGCCACCGGCGACGAACCGGTGGTCATCCTGCAGCGACTGGGGACCGCCGACGAGCTGGTCACGGAGACGACGTGGAGCGAGCTCGACCGCACCGTCGAGCCCGACCACCTGACGTGCGTCTACGTGCCGGCGCTCGGCGCTCCCGTCGGTGGCGGGTACGTGCGCTTCCACGCGCTGGCCCGCACGTTGCGCGAGCAGTGCCCGTGGGATCGGGAGCAGACCCATCGCACGCTCCTGCCGTACCTCGTCGAGGAGACGTTCGAGCTCGTCGACGCCATCAACGCGCTCGATCCCGACGATGCCGCCACCGACGAGGCGCTCATCGAGGAGCTGGGCGACGTCCTGTACCAGATCGAGTTCCACGCCACGATCGCCGAGCAGGAGGGCCGGTTCTCGATGGCCGACGTCACGGCCGTCGTGCACGACAAGCTCGTGCGCCGCCATCCGCACGTGTTCCCGCCGGCCGGCGGCAACCGGGTCGACGCCGCCGACGCCGAGACGGTCAAGGCCAACTGGGACGACATCAAGCGCGCCGAGAAGGGCCGCACGTCGGTGTTCGACGGGGTCCCCACGTCGCTGCCGGCGCTGGCCTACGCCGAGCACGTCCAGCGCAAGGCGGCCAAGGTCGGCTTCGACTGGGAGGACGTCGCCGGTCCGCTGGGCAAGGTCGACGAGGAGCTGGCCGAGCTGACGGCCGCCCGCGCCACGGGCGGCGGCGGCGCCGTCGCCGACGAGGTCGGCGACGTGCTGTTCACCGTCGTCAACGCGGCCCGTCACCTCGACGTCGACGCCGAGCTGGCGCTGCGCGCCGCGACGGCGAAGTTCCGCCGCCGCTTCGAGCGGGTCGAGGCTCGGGTCGCCGAGCGCGGCATCGAGTTGCGGACGGCGGGGCTGGCCGCGCTGGACGCGCTGTGGGACGAGGTCAAGCGGGGCGAGGCCGCGCCATGAGGCTGCAGCTCACCGATCCGTCCGACCACCCGCTCGTCGGCGGGCTGCCGTTCGCCGACGACCTGGAGGACTGGGACCTCCCGAACATGCACGGCGTGCTCGGCCTGCACCGCCACATCGTGCGCCTCGCCGAGCTGGGCGATGGCCACCAGCGCGTGTCGTACGTCGTCAAGGAGCTACCCGACCACCTGGCGGCCAAGGAGTACCGCCTGTTGCGGGAGCTCGTCCTGGAGCGGCTGCCCACCGTGGTCGTCGTGGCCGTCGTCACCGAGCGATCCGGCGATCGCGACGGCCTGCTCGTCACCCGCCACCTCGACTACGCGCTGCCGTACCGCTCCCTGCTGTCCGGGCGCGGGCTGACGATCCCGTACCTCGGCGAGAAGATGCTCGACGCCCTCGTCGGCCTGCTCGTGCGGCTGCACTTGGCCGGCTTCTTCTGGGGCGACTGCTCGCTGTCGAACACGCTGTTCCGCCGCGACGCCGGCGCGCTGTCGGCGTACATCATCGACGTCGAGACGAGTGAGCGGTACCCGAAGCTGAGCACCGGCCAGCGCCGCATGGACCTGGACATCGCCACCGAGAACCTCGCCGGCGGGTTGCTCGACCTGCAGATGGGTGGGCGCCTGGTGGAGGACATCGACCCGTGGGAGATCGCCGCCGACCTCGAGGGCCGCTACGCGGAGCTGTGGGAGGAGTTGACGGAGATCGAGGAGTTCAGTCGCTCCGAACTGTGGCGGGTCGAGGATCGTCTGCGGCGCCTGCACAAGCTCGGCTTCGACATCGAGGAGGTCGAGGTGATCGCCGACGAGGAGGGCGAGCGGATGCGCTTCGCGCCGCGCGTCGTCGAGAGCGGCTACCACCAAGAGCGGCTGATGTCGCTGACCGGGCTGTGGACCGGCGAGAACCAGGCCCGGCGGCTGCTCGACGACATCCGCCGCTTCGGCACCGAGCTCCATGCGCGCACGGGCGCCCAGCCGCCGGAGAACATCACCGCCGTGCGCTGGCTCGACCAACGCTTCGAGCCGATCATCGGGGCCATCCCGCCGGCCCTCATCGGCAAGCTGCAGGCGGCGGAGATCTACCACCAGCTCCTCGAGCACCGCTGGTTCCTGTGCGAGCAGCAGCACCGCGACGTGCCGTTGGAGGAAGCGGTCGAGTCGTACGTGCGCGACATCCTCGACCCCGCCCCGAACGAGGCCCTCGCCCTCGACCCCCCCACCGGCGAGCTCTTCCTCGGCGATCTCACCGGACCATAGGCGAGCATGACGGTTCTGATTCCTCGAACCCGCGAGAATCGCCGGGTTCCGCGCATCAGAACCTGAGAGCAACGGGAAGGAGCAGCAATGGAGGCCACCGGATCGGGGCGCATCCTGGCGGCGCTGGCCGGCGTCGTCACGTTGGCCTGTAGCGCGTTCGCCATCGGCGCCGCGGCCACGTCCGACGACGACGGTGGCGGAGGACCGACCGGCAACCAACCGTCGGGGAGCGGGCCGGACGGCGCGCAGGGCGCCGATGGGACGCCGGTCGTCATCGCAGGGTTCGCGTTCGATCCCGAGCTCCTCGAGATCGGCGTCGGCGACACGGTGACGTGGACGAACAACGACCGCGCCACGCACAACATCCGCAGCGACGACCAGTCGGTGTCGTCGCCCGACCTCCGCAACGGTGACACCTTCGACTTCACGTTCGACACCGCAGGGACGTACGCCTACATCTGCGGCATCCACACCAACATGAGCGGCACGATCGAGGTCGGAGGATGAGGCGCTTCGACCCCCTCCGCGTGCTGATCGCGATCGCCACGCTCGTCGGCGGCATCGTCCACTTCAAGCTGTGGAACGACGGCTACCAGGACATCGACAAGATCGGTCCCAGCTTCCTGCTCAACGCCATCGCCTCGGCGGTTGCGGCCGTCCTCGTCGTCGTCTGGCCGACCCGGCTCTCGTTGCTGCTGTCGCTCGGCATCGCCGACGCCACGTTGGTGGCCTTCGCCCTCAGCCGCACGGACAACGGGTTCCTGGACTTCCAGGAGTTCGGCTGGGAACCGTCGCCCGAAGCGGTGATCGCGCTGGCGGCCGAGATCGCCACGGCCGTCCTCTGCGTCGTCGCGCTGGCCCGCGCCGCGCGCCTCGAGGCGTACGACGATCCGACCCGCCAGACGCTGTAGCAGCTATGAGCGAGATCCTCCACGTCGTCGGCCGCGAGATCCTCGACTCCCGGGGCAACCCCACCGTCGAGGTCGACGTGCTGCTGGCCAGCGGCGCCCGCGGCCGGGCCGCCGTCCCGAGCGGCGCGTCGACCGGCGAGCACGAGGCCGTCGAGCTGCGCGACGGCGGCAACCGTTACGGCGGCAAGGGCGTCAGCAAGGCCGTGGGGCACGTCAACGGTGAGATCGCCGACGAGCTGCGGGGCCGTGACGCCCTCGGCCAGCGCGACATCGACACCGCGCTGGGTGACCTCGACGGCACGGACAACAAGGCCCGCCTCGGCGCCAACGCCATCCTCGGCACCAGCCTGGCGGTGGCCAAGGCGGCGGCCGACGAGCTGGACCTCCCGCTGTACCGCTACGTCGGCGGCGCCAACGCGCACGTGCTCCCGGTACCGATGATGAACGTGGTCAACGGCGGCGTCCACGCCGACAACACCATCGATCTCCAGGAGTTCATGGTCATGCCGGTCGGCGCGCCGAGCTTCCACGAGGCGCTGCGTTGGGGCACCGAGACGTACCACGCGCTGAAGGCGGTCCTCCACGACCGCCACCTCTCCACCGCCGTCGGTGACGAGGGCGGGTTCGCCCCCGACCTGGCGACGAACGAGGACGCCGTGCGCATCCTCGTCGAGGCCATCGATCGCGCCGGATTCGTGCCCGGCGAGGACATCGCCATCGCCCTCGACCCGGCGACGAGCGAGCTGTACCGCGATGGCGCCTACCACCTCGCGGGGGAGGGCAAGGTTCTCAGCGCGGCCGAGCTCGTCGACTACTGGACGCGCCTCGTCGGCACGTACCCGATCGTGTCGATCGAGGACGGCATGGCCGAGGACGACTGGGACGGCTGGGCCGCGCTGACCGAGGCCATCGGCGACCGCGTCCAACTCGTCGGCGACGACCTCTTCGTGACCAACACCCGGCGCCTGCAGCAGGGCATCGACCAGCACGTCGCCAACTCGGTGCTCGTCAAGGTCAACCAGATCGGCAGCCTCACCGAGACGCTCGACACGGTCGGGCTGGCCATCGGCCACGGGTACACGGCGGTGATCAGCCACCGCAGCGGGGAGACCGAGGACACGACGATCGCCGATCTCGCCGTGGCTACGAACTGCGGCCAGATCAAGACCGGTGCACCGTGCCGCAGCGACCGCGTCGCCAAGTACAACCAGCTCCTGCGGCTCGAGGCCGAGCTCGGCGAAGCGGCCGCGTTCCGCGGCGGGCGGGCGCTCGCCGCGTCGCGCTGACGCCGGGATGACACGGCGCAACCCACCCGCCCTGCTTCACTGGTGCGGTGGCGGACGCCAGGAAGACGACGAGGATCAACAAGGCGCCGGGTCGCCGCGCCTCGGACGCCGGCCGCTCCCGCCTCGGTGACCTGACCCGGCCGGTCGCCAGGGAGCAGCGCATCGCGCCGCGCCGGCGCACGGCGCTGATCTTCGGTGTCGTCGCGCTGGTCGTCGCCGGCTCGATCGGCGCCGCCCTGTTCGGCCTGCCCGTGCGCACCTGGTTCGAGCAGGATGTGGCCCAACGACGACTCGACGAGCAGCTGCACGTGCTGCAGACGACGAACGCCGAGCTGGGCCGGGAGGTCGATCGCCTGCAGACGCCGGCCGGCGCCACGGAGGCCGCCCGTGAGGAGCTCGGCTTCATCGGGCCCCGCCAGGATCGCGACACGATGTCGGCCCTGCCCGACCTGCCGCCCCTGCCGAAGGGTTGGCCGTACTCGGTCGTGCGCGAGCTCATGGAGCTGCAGACCGAGGGATCCTGACGTTCAATCCCGCACTCCGGTCCCCGGACCGGTGCCCTAGCGTGACTCGGGTGAGGCTGCTCGCCGTGCTCACCGTGGTGAGTGTCGCCGCCCTCGTCGCCGGGTGCCGCGACGACGAGACCGCGCCGGTGTCCCGCGACGCCCAGGTCTATGTCGCCACGGTGCGCGACGTCGTCGACGATCAGCCGGCGCCGGAGGATCCCGACGTCCTGCCCGTCGTCTATGTCGCCCCGGCCGCCCGTGGCGAGATCCCGGCCGACGTGCAGGCCGAGGTGGCCGAGGAGCTGCACGACGAGGTCGACCTGCGCTTCGCCGACGAGCGCGACGAGGCCGTGTTGACCGAGGAGGACGGGCTCCCGGTCCGGGCGGAGGGACTGCTGCTCGTCGTCGGCGAGCTGCCCGAAGCCGGCGACCCGATCGAGATGCGCATCGAGATCTATCGCTCGGAGCGCAACTGGTCGGTCGTCGACCTGACGTTGGCCAACGGCTCGTCCGGTTGGTCGGTCACCGGCTCGACCGTGGTCCCGGACGGTGGGTGAGTCGGAGTGGCCTCGTCCGGTCGGGGCGCTGACAGGGTGGTGACCTCGGCGATCAACCCCGCCAGGGCGCCGACTTCGAACGGCTGACGCGTGAGCGCGGCCTGTCGCAACCGCTCGACGCGTGCCGCGACCGCCGGATCCGGGTCCCGACCGGCCAGCCGGGCCAGGTCGATCGCCCCTTGCAGCTCGACCACGGCCGGACCGGGCTGGCCGAGCGCCAGCCAGTGCACGGCGAGGCGGACCCGGTTCCGAGCGGCGACGAGCGGCTCGGTCGGGGCGTTGGTGGCCGCGGTGGTCTCGCGCGCGGCGACCCGGATGGCCCGCTCGTAGAGCCAGGCGGCCGGGATCAGGGCGACGGCGAGCGCCGCCATGGCGAGGCGGATGTTCAAGCTGCTGGCCGTGGCGATCAACGCCCCGCCGACCCACGCCAGTTGGAACCACGTCTCCGAACCGGCGAACGTCCGGCCGAACGCGGACGCCGGCTCGTGCGACTGCACCATGGCGTCGAACCCCTGTCGTCCCACGGCCGCGGCGGCGCCGAGGACGACGGCGACGAGCAGGACCAGGG
>JACCUL010000558.1 GCA_013811855.1 Acidimicrobiia bacterium | reverse complement strand
CTTGATCCCGGTCAGCTTCGGGGCGACGCGGGTGCGGTAGCGGACGTTGAGCTGCAGGAGTACGGCCGTGAACGCCTCGATCGCCGTGGCGTTGGACAGCTCACCGGCGTCCAGGGGACGGCAGCCCGGGATGGCGGCGACGAGCTCGCTGACCTGGGCCACGGCCGCAGGGTCGTCACCGCAGATCAGCACGTCGGAGTCGATCGGCGAGCCGAGGTTCCCGAGCTCCTTGGCCGGCAGGTGGTGGAAGGCGGCGACGACCCGGCAGCGTGGTACGGCGGCCTGGACGTGGGCGGCCACACTGCCGCGTGGCGGCACCAGCGGCTGGAACTCGTGGCCGACGCGCACCAGCGCGTTGGCCATGCTGACAACGATCTTGCCGGCCAGCGCCTCGGCGTGGTCCTGGGCCGTGGTCGCCGCCGAGTCCCACGGCGTGGCGATGACGACGAGCTCGCACTCGGCGGCCGCGGCGTTGTCGCCGGACTCCAACCGATCGGCCAGCTCCGGGTTGACCACGAGCAGCCGGTCGCGCGACTCCATCGCCCGGTACTTCGACCGGGAACCGAGCACGACGACGTGCCCGATGCTCGCCAACCGCGCTCCCAGGCTGGTCCCCGCCGGCCCGGTGCCTCCGAAGATCCCGATCCGCATCCGGGGGACTCTAGGTGGCCGACCCCTGCGAGATGTTGGGCGACGTGGGCGCCGGTGCGGCGGTGTCAGGCGACCCAGGCGGGCTCGCCGGGCCGCCAGAAGAAGAGGTCCCTGGTGCGCAAGCGTTCGCCGGTCGGGTGCTCGTATCGGCCGCGGGGTGCCGGCGGGCGTATCGGCGGTCCGTGGGGCGGCGGTCGCGTGATGTCGTTGCCGTCGGGGTCGACGAACCGCAGGCCGTCGGGGTCATCGGCGTCGCCGACGATGTCGAACACCCACGATGGTGGGCGCGGTGGCACCACGGACACAACGCCACCAGGTTGGGCGTGTCGGTCGGCCCCCCGTCCTCCCAGTGCACCACGTGGTGTACCTGCAGCCAGCGGCTGTTGGAGCACCACGGCGACCGGCACGACCCGTGATCGCGGTGCAGGACGATCCGCCGGGTCCGTTCCGGCACGATCCGCTGGGCCCGGCCCACCGACACGGGTCGGCCGTCCTTCACGAACACCGGCGTCAACGTGCCGTCGCACTCCGTGAGCCGGCGGATGCAGTCCGGGATGGCGGTGCCATCCGTCCAGCGGGCCGACTGGTTCTCGGTGGGGTCGATGAACAGGTTGACCCGGAACCGTTCCCGCCGCTCCAGCGTCTGGGCGTCGAGCGACTGCTGCGCCATCTCGATCAGGGCCTCGACCCAGGTGACCTGCGTGGCGCCGGAGTTGAACAACCGATCGCGCGCCGCCTTGAGCGCCGAGTCGAACAGCTGGGCGTGGTCGGCGTCGAGCTCGAACCTCCCGTGCATTCTGCCCTGGTCGTCAACGTGGCGGTCGAACGACTCCGCCGGCGGCTCGGGGTCAGGGCCGACCGTGCCTGCCGCACGGACGATCGTGGAAGTTGGCTGACCGTCGCCGACGGGGCGATCTCGGCCACCTGCGCCTCCACGTCAGACGGCACCGTGACCGCCACCGCCGTCTGGTCCAACGTGAGCTGCCCCCCAGCGAGCAGCCCGCTGATCGTCGGATGCGACGCCCGAGCGTTGGCCACGGCGACGAGCTCGCGAGCGGATCGTGGCGACAGGCCGGCCTGCCACGTGAGGAAGTGCGACAGCGAGCGGATCCCGATCCCCTCCCACACCCCCGTCTCCGCCGCTTCGGCGACGAGCTCGACCAATCGGGCATGAGCGGCGTTCAGCTCGCTCCCGGCGCGGCTGAGGCGGGACTCGAACGATTGCACGATCTCAGCCATGTACATCATCGTACTCCAGTTCGACCACAGATGCAACCTTCTCAGTCAAGAGTTCGGCCGCCGATGTTTGAACTTCCCCGCGCCGACGCCATTCAGTCAGCGTTCCCGTGATGCTCGCGCCTGAGCCACCGGATCCACTCGAGATTCTGGCGAACGGTCTCGATGTCTTCGAGCCGTCGCTCGGCGGGTACGCCGCCCCGCTGCTCGACCGGGCCCGCCGACTCGCCGATGAGTACTGGGGCCTCGAAGCTCTACAACCTGGTGAAGACGATGGTCTACGGAGACGTGGCTTGGCGGCAGCAGCCGTCGCCGCGCCACAACCAAGCCGTTCGCCGACGGCGTCCACGCATGGGCGCGACTCGTCTTGGTCGCGAATCTGGCGACGGGGTTCGCCAAATTCGCGACGAAGGTGCAGGCCGGCTGCTCAGATGCCGACGGCGTGGAAGCCGCCGTCGACGTGGACGACCTCGCCGGTGGTGGCGGGGAACCAGTCCGAGAGGAGGGCCACACAGGCCTTGGCCACGGGCTCGGGGTCCTCGATCTCCCAGCCCAGCGGGGCCCGCTCGCCCCAGACCTCTTCGAACTGGGCGAAGCCGGGGATGCTCTTGGCGGCCATCGTGCGGATCGGGCCGGCGGCGACGAGGTTGCAGCGGATCCCCTGCGGGCCGAGCTCCTTGGCCAGGTAGCGGCTGAGGCTCTGCAGGGCCGACTTGGCCACGCCCATCCAGTTGTAGGCCGGGTACGCCTGGGAGTTGTCGAAGTCGAGGCCGACGAACGAGCCGCCGTCGGTCATCAACGGCACGAACGCGTCGGCCAGCGCCTTCAGCGAGTACGTCGACACGTGGAACGCGACCGACACGTCGTCCCACGTGGCACCCATGAAGTCGTCGCCGAGGCAGGCCGCCGGGGCGAAGCCGATGGCGTGGAGCACGCCGTCGACGCGGCCCCAGCGCTCAGCCAGCGCCTCGCGCACGGCGTCGAGATGCTCGGGCACGGTGACGTCGAACTCCAGCACGTCGGCCCGGCGCTCCAGTTTACGGGCCGTGCGCTCGGTGAGGCTGAGCCCCCGCCCGGCGCCCGTGAGCACGATCTCGGCCCCCTCGGCCTGGGCCAGGCGGGCCACGGAGTAGGCGATCGAGGCGTCCGTGAGGACGCCGGTGACCACGATGTTCTTGCCCTCCAACAGACCCGGCATGGCGCCGACGGTAGCCGCACCCGATCGCACGGACCGGTTCGCAGTACCTTGCCGAACGTGTTCGACACCGCAGCGTTGACGTCCGCCAGCGGATCGGCACCGACGGCCGCCGACGAACCCGAGCTGCTCGATCGCATCGACGCCCTGCGGGTCTTGCGAGCCGACACCCCCGAGGAGCGCGAGCGCCTGCTCGAGGAGATCGGCGGCTCCGGCAAGGTCGAGCAGGACATCGTCAAGGAGCTCTCCAAGGTTCGCCCGCTGTGGCAGCCGCAGCTGTTCGAGAGCGCCCACCGCCACGCCATGCGCTCCCTCGAGGTCCTCGACCGCAACGGCGCCCGGCGGGCCCCGATGCCGCCGATCGGACCGCTGGAGCCGATCGCCAGCTACTTCGTGCAACAGGTGACCAGGTGGATCGTCAGGGGCCACCAGAACACCTTGGCCACGCGGGTGCGCAAGCTGTACGAGCGGCGCGAGGCCAACAGCGCGTGGGGCTCGCTGGAGCGCACCATGTTGCGCCGGGCCCGGATCGACGCCGCGCTCGTCGAGGCCGGCCTCAAGGGCAGGCAGCTCGGCCTGCCCGCGTTCCTCGTCGGCGGCGCCTTCATCTCCGGCACGGCGTCGATCATCCAGGGCATGGTGCGGGCGGCGATCGGCAGCCGCCTCGGCGTCATCCTCACCGGTGTCGGCATCGCCCTCGTGCTCGTGGCGCTGGCCTGGGTGGCGCTGTACGCGGCGGCGATCGCCCGGCGCCGCATCCGGCTGTCGACCGACCAGTCCATGGGCGCGCTGTGGGACACCGTCGGCGCCGCCGGCACGCCACCCAAGGACGAGTCGTACAACTTCGCCATCTACGCCATCGTCCTCACCGCCTTGGCCTGGGTCGTCATTCCGCTGGCCGTGTGGATGTTGTTCCGCAACACCCAGGAGCCCAGCGGGACGTTCATGGGACCGTCATGACCGGCCGCAACCGATTGGGCGAGGAGACCAGCCCGTACCTTCGCCAGCACCGGGACAACCCGGTGCACTGGTCGGCGTGGGGACCCGACGCCTTCGCCGAAGCGGCCCGCCGGGACGTGCCCGTGCTGCTGTCGATCGGGTACTCGGCGTGTCACTGGTGCCACGTCATGGCCCACGAGTCCTTCGAGGACGACGACGTCGCCACGGCGATGAACCAGTGGTTCGTCAACGTCAAGGTCGACCGCGAGGAACGTCCCGACGTCGACGCCGTGTACATGGACGCCGTCCAGGCCATGACCGGGCACGGCGGGTGGCCGCTGACGGCGTTCCTCTCCCCCAGCGGTGAGCCGTTCTACGGCGGCACGTACTTCCCGAAGCCGAACTTCCTGGCGCTCCTCGCCGCCGTCGACGACGCCTGGCGCAACCGGCGCGCCGACCTCGACCGCAACACGATGGCGCTGCGCCAGGCGATCTCGCGCACCGCCCGCATCGAGCCGGCGGTGAGCCGGCCTGGGCTCGACGCCATCGACGCGGCCGTGGCGGCGATGAGTGAGCAGTTCGACGCCGAGTGGGGCGGGTTCGGTTCGGCGCCCAAGTTCCCGTCGACCATGGCGCTCGACCTCGTGCTGGCATCGTTCCTGCGCACCGGCGACGACCGGGCCCGCGAGATCGTGACCACGTCGCTCGACGCCATGGCGTCGGGCGGCATGTACGACCACATCGGCGGTGGGTTCGCCCGCTACTCGGTCGACCGCCAGTGGCTGGTGCCGCACTTCGAGAAGATGCTCTACGACCAGGCGCTGCTCATCCGGGTGTACGCCCACGCCGCCGTCGCGCTCGGCAACCCGGCCGAACCGGTCGTCGAGCGTTGGCGGCAGGTCGTCGACGAGACCGTGGCGTACGTGTTGCGCGACCTGCGTCGCCCGCACGGGGGCGTGGCGTCGGCCGAGGACGCCGACTCGCCCGGACCTGATGGGCACGGGCACGAGGGGCTGTTCCACACGTGGACGCCGACCGAGGTGCGCGAGGCGTTCGCCGGCGATGCGGCCGACGAGGACGTCGGCGCCGTGCTGGCCTTCTACGGGATCACCGCCGACGGCAACTTCGAGGGTCGGTCGATCCCCAACCGGCTCCACGCCCGAGCGC
>JACCUL010000557.1 GCA_013811855.1 Acidimicrobiia bacterium | reverse complement strand
TACCACACGCTGGAGATCCGCCGCCTCACGGGGCTGCTCACGCAGATGCCCCGGCTCGGGTGGATCCTCGGCATGTGCGCCATGGCCAGCCTCGGCCTGCCCGGGCTGGCCGGGTTCTGGGGCGAGTTCCCGGCGATCCTGTCGGCGTACCAGCCGCTGGAGGCGGCCGGCCTGTCCGAGGGGCTGTTCCGCACGCTGATGGTGCTGGCCGCGCTCGGCACCGTGTTCGCCGCCGCCTATCTCCTGTGGCTGTATCAGCGCACGGCGTTCGGTGAGCCGAACCCGGAGTTCATGGCCACGCCTCACGCCGTCGGCGCCGACGTCAACGACGAGCACGCCGGAAACCGCGAGATCCATGACGTGTCCGTGACCGAGTGGATGGCGTGGACCCCGATGCTGGTGCTGATCGTCGTGCTCGGCGTGTACCCGCAGGTGCTGTTCAAGGTCCTCGATCCCGGTGTCACCCAGCTGGTCGATCGTCTCGCCGGGCACCTGGCCCCGTGATCGGTCTCGTGGCGCAGGTCGGCGACTGGCCGACGCCGGTCGTCGACTGGCACGCCCTCGCGCCGGAGCTGGTGCTGATCGCCGGCATCAACCTGGTGCTGGCCACGGACCTCCTGCTCGAGGAAGGTCGCAAATGGGCGACGGCCACGCTGACCGGGTTCGTCCTGCTCGGCGCGTTCGTGCCCGTCGTGACGCTGGCCGTGATCGGAGGCGACGTGCGGGCGCTGTTCGACGGCCGCTACGTCATCGACGACTTCGCGCTGATCCTCAAGGCGCTGTTCCTGCTCACCGGATACGTCGTCGTGCTGATGAGCCAGACCGAGCTGGAGGAGGGCGGGTACTACCAGGGCGAGTTCTACGTGCTGCTGCTGTGCAGCGTGCTCGGCATGGTGATGATGACGTCCAGCCGCGACCTCGTCAGCGTGTTCATCGCCCTGGAACTGCTGTCGATCCCGGCCTACATGCTCGCCGCCTGGCGCAAGCGGGACCGCAAGAGCAACGAGGCCGGGGTGAAGTTCTACCTGCTCGGCGTGTTCGCCAGCGCCGTGCTGCTGTACGGCATGAGCCTGCTGTACGGCGCCACCGGTTCGACCCGCTTCGACGAGATCGCCGCCAGCCTGGCCTCGGGCGACCTGATCGGGTTGCAGATCGTCGGCATCACCTTCGTCATCGCCGGGTTCGCGTTCAAGGTGTCGGCGGTGCCGTTCCACACGTGGGCGCCCGACACGTACGAGGGCGCGCCGACGCCGGTGACGGCGTTCCTCTCCGTGGCGTCCAAGGCGGCGGGCTTCGTGGCCCTCGTCCTCGTCATCTTCACCGCCTTCCCGACGGCCGACGGCGTCTACGGACCGCTCGTCTGGGTGCTCGCCGCGCTGACGATGACCGTCGGCAACGTCATCGCCCTGCGCCAGACGAACATCGTCCGCATGCTGGCGTACTCGAGCGTCAGCCAGGGTGGCTTCATCCTGATGCCACTGGCCTTCGTCAACTCCGGTGACGCCGCCGAACCGGCCCTCAAGGCCGTCGTCGTGTACCTCCTCGTGTACGGCTTCACGAACCTCGGCGCGTTCGCCGTCGTCATCGCCGTCGCCCGCAAGACGCGCAGCGGCGCGATCACGTCGTTCGGCGGCCTGATCTCCTACGCGCCGGGCCTGACCGTGCTGATGACCTTGTTCCTGGCCTCGCTGGCGGGGATCCCTCCGCTCGGCGGCTGGATCGCCAAGTTCAACGCCTTCAAGGCCGTGCTCGACGCCGGCAGCGGATCGGGCTACGCGCTGGCCGTCGTCGGCGCTGTGAACACCGCCATCGCCGCCGCCTACTACCTGCGGGTGATGCGCGAGATGTGGATGAACGATCCGCCCGACGGCGACCGAGCGCCGATCGTCACGCCGGCCCCGGTGGCCACGGCGCTCGGCATCACCGCCGCCGGCACCGTCGTGCTCGGCATCGTGCCCGGCCTCGTCCTGCGCTTCGCCGACCTCCAGGACCTGACCGGCGCGCTCGGCGGTTGAATCGTGCCGCCGCGTTCCCCGGCCACGCAGGCCGACTCCGACCGCTCCTGCGCTGGCGCTGCGTCGCGCCCATCGATGTGACAGCCCGCGATGACGTTCTCGCCGCGATCGCGGACGCCCGCGGTCCCATCCCCTTCGTCGATGTGATGGCGCTCGCCCTCTACGGCGAGCACGGCTTCTACACCGCGGGGACGGGGAGCGCCGGCCGGCGCGGCGACTTCCTGACGTCGCCCGAGGTCGGACCGCTGTTCGGCGCCGTGGTCGCCCGCCTGCTCGACGCCGAGTGGGAGCGGTTGGGCAGGCCGGATCCCTTCACGTTCGTCGACGCCGGCGCAGGCCCGGGCACGTTGGCCCGCGCCGTCATCGCCGCCGGTCCGGCCTGCGCCGGCGCGATGCGGTACGTCGCCGTCGAGCGGTCGGCGGCGCAACGCGCCCGCCACCCTGAGGGCGTGACCTCGTCGCCGGCGCTGCCGCCGGGACCGATCACCGGCGTGATCGTGGCGAACGAGTTGCTCGACAACCTGCCGTTCCGGCTCGTCGTCTTCGACGGGCACTGGAGGGAGTCACTCGTCGCCGACGACGGGCAGGACGGCTTCGTGGAGGTGCTGTCGGCACCGCTCGAACCGAGGCCGGCCGTGCTGCCGGCACACGCTCCGCTCGGGGCTCGCGCCCCGCTGCAAGAGATCGCCGTCGGCTGGGCCAGCGATGTCATCGGGCGGACCGCGGCAGGTTCGCTGCTCGTCTTCGACTACGCCCGGCCGACCACGGCCGAGTTCGCCACCACGCCGTGGCGACAATGGCTGCGGACGTACCGGGGCCACCATCGCGGCGGGCACTACCTGCGCTACCTCGGCGAGCAGGACGTGACGAGCGACGTTGCGCTCGACCAGCTGCCGCCACCGACCTCGGTGAGCACCCAGGCCGACTTCCTCCACGCCGCGGGAATGGACGAGCTCGTCGACGACGGCCGGCGAGCCTGGCGGGCCGGCGCAGGGCACCCCGACCTCGCGGCCCTGACGATGCGCAGCCGGGCCGGCGAGGCCGACGCCCTCCTCGACCCCGCCGGCCTCGGGGCCTTCACCGTCGCCATGTGGCGGTTCTGACGGTGCTACGAGTCTCGTCGCCCCGCCGTCTAGCGTCTCGTGGGTGGAGGAGCCCGACGACGGCTCGGCGGCGCCGAACCCGGCGTCGGAACCAGAGCTCGCGGCCGAACCGGCGCCGCCCGATGACGAGCGGCACCGCCGTCGCATCGCCGATGTCGTCGTGGGCGCCACGGCGTTCGTGTTCCTGCTCGGCGTCGTCGGATCGTTCGGCGACGACGGCGACGACGGCGACAACGGCGCCGACGGCGGCGCCCCCAACGGCTCGAGCCCGCCGACCGTCACGACGGAGCAGTCGTCCGTCCCATCGACCGTGACCGCGACGACCGTCGTCGCCACGACCGCACCCGCGTCGACGACCGCGCCCGCCAGCACGACCGACCCGGTGGTGACCACCGTGGCACCGACGACGACGGTGACGATCCCGTCCGCGACGGGCACCATCTCCCGCATCGTCCCGGACATGGTCGCCTTTCGGGAGGTGCTGACACCCTCTCAGCTCGACGCCGAGTTGCCACCCCTCGTCGGGGACCGCCGTCACGACGTGGCGTCGGACGCCGACGTCACCACGCTGTGCGCGGTCGTCGACGTGCGCCGGTCGATCCGGGCCACGGGGCACTGGGAGCGCGACGGCGAGCCGCTGACCGAGGTCGCCTCCGACCTGTACACGGCGCCGGGGTTCTGGGAGTGCCTGGACAACGAGGGCGACGCGCTGGAGCGGGGCACCTACCAGTTCACGCTCACCGACCTCGATGGTCAGCGGTCGGCCGCCGGGACGTTCGTGGTCGGCGCCGCACCCGTGGCCCAGCGCTTCCGCAACAACGGTCAGGAGCCGATCTGCGAAATCCTGGTCGGCCCGCGACGGGCCGACTACTTCGACAGCTATGCGGTCCGCGCCGGGGTCGGGCCGGGCGAGCTCGTGACGATCCCGCTGGCCGGCGTCGATCAGGACGTCCTGGTGCGCAGCTGCGCGACGCGGCAGACCTTGGCCGAGTTCGACTTCGAGCCCGACGTGGCTGAGATCCAGGACCTGGTCGAGTGATGACACGTCGATCGCGTCGCGCCGAGAGATCGAGCGAGCACGCCATCCCGCACACCGGCGGCACGGCGGCACTGGCCTTCGGCACGCTCGGCATCGTCTACGGCGACATCGGGACCAGCCCGATCTACGCCCTGCGGGAGTCGTTCGAGCACGCCGAGCTGCGGGTCGACGAGACGAGCACCTACGGCGCGGCCTCGGTGGTGTTCTGGGCGCTGCTCCTCATCATCTCCCTGAAGTACCTATTGCTGGTGATGCGGGCCGACAACCACGGCGAAGGCGGCATCCTCGCCCTCACGTCGCTGCTGATGCCGACTCGCGAGATGCCCCAGGGTCGGACGAGGGCCATCATCGTCCTCGGCGTGTTCGGGACCGCCCTCCTCTACGGCGACGGTCTCATCACGCCGGCCATCTCCGTGCTCAGCGCGGTGGAAGGGTTCGAGGTGGCCACCAGCGCCTTCGAGGACTGGGTCATCCCGGTCTCCATCGCCATCCTCGTGGCGCTGTTCCTCGTCCAGAAGCGAGGCACCGAGCTGATCTCGCGGGTCTTCAGCCCCGTGATGGTCGTGTGGTTCCTCGTGCTCGGCGTGCTCGGGGTGCGCCAGATCATCGAGGAGCCGGGCGTGCTGCGGGCGATCAACCCGGCGTACGGCGTCGATCTGTTCTTCGACCAGCCGCTGCGAGCCTTCATCGCCCTCGGCTCGATCTTCCTCGTCGTCACCGGGGGCGAAGCGCTGTACGCCGACATGGGACACTTCGGACGGCGTCCGATCCAGCTGTCGTGGTACTCGCTCGTGCTGCCCGCCCTGGTCCTCAACTACTTCGGCCAGGCCGCCCTGCTGACCCGGATGCCCGAGGCGGTCGAGAGCCCGTTCTACATGCTGGCCCCGGAGTGGGCCATCACGCCGCTGGCCATCCTGGCCACGATGGCCACGGTGATCGCGTCGCAGGCCCTGATCTCGGGCGCCTTCTCGCTCACCGCCCAGGCCGTGCAGCTCGACTACCTGCCGCGCCTCGACATCCGCCACACGTCGTCGTCGCACGTCGGGCAGATCTACGTGCCGCTGGTCAACTGGCTGCTGATGCTCGGCTGCGTCGGGCTGGTGATCGGCTTTCGCTCGTCGGCCAACCTCGCCGCCGCGTACGGGATCGCCGTGACGACGACCATGGCCATCACGACGTTGCTCTTCTACCGCGTCGTCGTCGACCGCTGGGGATGGTCGAAAGTGACCGCCGCGCTCGTCGTGTTCCCGCTGTTCCTCGTCGATCTCGCCTTCTTCTCGGCCAACGTGGCCAAGATCCCCCACGGAGGTTGGTTCCCGCTGCTCGTCGGCTTCGGCCTCGTGGTGCAGATGACGACGTGGCGCCGCGGTCGATCCATCGTCGCCGGCATCCTGCGCCGTGGCCAGCGTCCGATCGAGGAGGTGACGGCGGAGGTCGTTGCCGAAGGCGTCGCCCGGGTGCCGGGGACGGCCATCTACATGTTCAAGGATCCCGGCTTCGCGCCGCCGGCGATGATCTCCAACCTGCGCCACAACCACGTGCTACACCGGCTGACGGTGGTGCTGTCGGTGGTCACCGACGGCTCGCCGCGGGTCCAACCCGAGCAGCGGGTGACCGCCACCGCGGTGAGCGACGGTGTGTTCCAGGTCGTGCTGACGTTCGGGTTCATGGAGGAGCCCGACGTGCTCGGCGAGCTGCGCGACGTGAAGCTCGGCGGCGTGCCCGTCGACCCCGACACGGCCACCTTCTTCATCGGCCGGGAGACGGTCACCTCCACGCCCGCCCACACGATGCCGGTGTGGCGGGAGCAGCTCTTCGTCCTCCTCAACCGCGGCGCGGCGAGTGCCAGCCGCTTCTACAACCTGCCCAGCAAGCAGGTCTTCGAAGTCGGCACGCAGGTCGACATCTAACGCACCGAGACCTCGTCAACGACGTCATCGCCTGAGCCGGGACCTTGACCCGGGACACGACAACCCACCCCTTCGTGTGGCACACAGACCGCCGACCAGATCCTCCAACCTCGGCCACGTGGGAGGCTCGGGCGATGACTGATGATGCGTACCTGCCGCGGGTCTACCGTGGCTTTCGAGAGTCGTTTCCCGACGTCGCCGAAGCTCTTGACGAGCTGGCCTCTCGTTGCGGGCGGGCGGGACCGCTCGACGAACGAACGCAGCGGCTGGTCAAGCTCGCGATGGCGATTGCGTCGGAGTCACCGGGCGCGGTTCGTTCGAACGTGCGCAAGGCCCTGGCGGCTGGCGACAGCACGGAGGACGTTCGTCACGTCGCGGTACTGGCCATCACCACGTGCGGCTTCCCGACGGCGATCGCGGGAGCGGAGTGGATCGAAGAGGTCCTGCGGGCGCCGGACGTGGACAGCTCCATCGGTGACGAGAGTGCGGCCGCGTCGGAGCGAGAGGGCTGATCGCTGGCCGGACCCGTCGGCGTGAAGGAGATCAATGGACGCGCTCCGTCGTCGTGCGCGGTCGGGGTCAGGTGGACGCGCCCGGAACGCTGCCGAATCCGTGCGCTCGCGATGGTGAGCCCAACGACGGCGAGCCCGCCGCGAAGCGCCATCAACCGGCGGTCCCCGAGTGTCCCGTCGGCGGCGCGATATCGGGCGTCGTTATCGGATGGGTTGGAGGTAGGCACAAGGTTGTGCTGAATTGACCGATGAGACATCCTCGTCCGGTGAGCAAGACATCGGTGGAAGTCAATCGGGATGTCGTCCGCCAAGCGGCGACCATCCTCGGACCACCACGTTGCGCGACACGATCAACGCCTCGCTGCGCGAAGTCGTCGATGCGAAACGGCGACTCGAGCTCATCGCCCTGCTCGGCGAACCGGAGCGGTTCGACTTCGAGGCCACCGAGATCGCATGGGGAGCCGACGAGTAGGTGGCATCGGCCGACTACGTCGCCGACACCAGCGTCTTCGCCCGGCTCACCAAGGCTGCCGTCGCCGCGCAGTTCGCACCGCTCGCCGCGACGGGCAAGGTCGCGATCTGCTCGCCGGTCGCCTTCGAGATCGGCTTTTCGGCCCGCAACCACGACGACTACCAGACCGTCGCCGACCGGCTGACGTCGTTCCCCTTCCTGGCCGTCACCGATGCCGACCATCGTCGGGCGCTCGACGCGCAAGCCGCACTGGCCGCCCGAGCTCAGCACCGAGCGCTGTCGCTCGTCGATGCGCTCGTTGCT
>JACCUL010000537.1 GCA_013811855.1 Acidimicrobiia bacterium | reverse complement strand
GGGCAGCGGCGCCGACGCACCATCCGGGCCGAGCGGCGGCTGCAGCTCCACTTCGGTGCCGGCCAGCCCCGTCGCCGCCTGATCTGCACGCTCGGCGTGCTCCTCGTCGTCTTCGTCGTCGTGCTCGGCAAGGTCGGTCTCATGCAGACCACGCGCGGCGGAGCGCTGCGGGCCGCCGGGGCGCAGCAGTGGTCCCGCGATCGCATCCTCCCGGCCCAGCGGGGCGCCATCTTCGACCGCAACGGCGACGAGCTGGCGCTGTCGGTGCCGGCCAGCACGATCGTCGTCAACCCGACGCAGGTCGAGGACCCCGCCGGGACGGCCGACGTCTTCGCGGCCATCCTGGGCCTCACGCCCGAACGCCGCAACGAGCTCGAAGCGGCCATGGCCGCCCAGGACTCCGGGTTCCTCTACGTCGCCCGGCAGGTCGACGACACATTGGCCGAGCAGGTCGCCGCCCTCCGCCTCGTCGGCGTGCTGACGTACCGCGAGGACCGCCGCATGCTGCCGGGTGGTGCGACCGCCCGCAGCATCGTCGGCGACACCGACATCGACGGCCGCGGCATCTCCGGGATCGAGCTGCAGTACAACCGCGTGCTGCGTGGTCGGGAGGGATCGGCGACGCTCGACGTGGCGCCCGGCGGCCGGTCCGTCGCCGGCACCGAGCAGGTCGTGCAGGCGCCGGTCGCCGGCGACGACCTCGTGCTGAGCATCGACCGCTCCGTGCAGTACGCCACCGAGCAGGCGCTGCTGCGCCGCGTCGCGGCGACCGGCGCACGCGGCGGCCAGGCCATCGTCATGGACACCGATACCGGCGACATCATCGCCATGGCCTCCGTGCGCATCAACGACGACGGCGTGTACGAGATCACGTCCGGCAACTTCTCGGCCGTCGACGCCTACGAGCCCGGCTCGGTGGGCAAGGTCATCACGATCTCCGCCGCCCTCGAGGAGCGCTCGGTGCAGACCGACACCTCCTTCATGGTGCCGTGGCGGGAGTGGTACTCGGACCGCTACCTGTCGGACTCCCACGAGCACCCGACCGAGCCGCTGACCGTCCACCAGATCCTCGTCGAATCGTCCAACATCGGGACGATCAAGGTCGGCCAGACGATGTCGTACGAGACGCAGTACGAGTACATGCGGGCCTTCGGGCTCGGCGACCAGACGGCCCTCGACTTCCCGGGCGAGTCCGCCGGCATCCTCCACCCGTGGCAGACGTGGGAGGGCACCGAGAAGTACACGGTGTACTACGGGCAGGGCGTGGCCAGCAGCCCGATCCAGCTGGTGTCGGCCGTCAACACCATCGCCAACGACGGCGTGTACGTGGCGCCCCGGCTGGTGTCGGCCACGGTGGCCGACGACGGCGAGCTGATCGACGCCGATCCCTCGGCCACGCACCGCGTGATCTCCGAGCGCACGGCGACGACGATGCAGCAGTTGATGAAGGACGTGGTCTGCGACGGCACCGCGACTCGGGCCCAGGTCGAGGGCATGTCGATCGCCGGCAAGACCGGCACCGGCTACAAGGCCCAGGCCAACGGCACGTACTTCAACGACGACGGCTCCCGCGCCTACTACGCCAGCTTCGTCGGCTTCTTCCCGGCCGAGGACCCGCAGGTCAGCATCCTCGTGTCGATCGACGAGCCGCGCGCCGACAGCGACGACCGCTTCGGCGGCACGGCGGCGGCCCCGGTGTTCCAGGAGCTGGCGCCGACGATGGTGCACGAGCTCGGCATCGAGCAGCCCGCGGGCTCGACCGGGTGCACCGGTGAGTGAGCGGTCGCCGTCCACGCTGGCCGCGCTGACGACGGTCCTCGGCGAGGACGCCAGGGTGCTCGGCGACGGCTCGGTGACCGTCACGTCGGTGAGCCACGAGTCGCAGGCGATCGCGCCCGGCAGCAGCACCCTGTTCGCCTGCCTTCGCGGCGAGCACCACGACGGCCACCACTACGCCGCCGACGCCGTCGCCCATGGGGCGCGGGCGCTGCTCGTCGACCACCCCCTGCCGATCCTCCAGCCCACGGCGCAGCTCGTCGTGGCCGACACCCGCCGGGCCGTCGGACCGCTCGCCGCCCGGGTGTACGGGCAGCCGGCCGACGACATGACGACCGTCGGCATCACCGGCACCAACGGCAAGACGACGACGTCGCACCTGCTGGCGGCGATCCTGCGGGCGGCCGGCCGGTCGACGGCGGTCTTCGGCACCCTGTCCGGCGCCCGGACCACGCCGGAGGCGCCGGAGCTGCAGCAGCGACTCGCCGATGCCCGAGACCACGGCGACGAGGCGGTCGTGATGGAGGTGTCGTCCCACGCCCTCGCCCTGCACCGCGTCGACGGCACCCGCTTCGACGCCGCCCTGTTCACCAACCTCGGCGAGGACCACCTCGATCTGCACGGCACGGCCGAGGAGTACTTCCGGGCCAAGGCCCGCCTGTTCCGGGCCGCGTTCACCGACGTCGGGGTGATCAACGCCGACGATGCCCACGGCCAGTTGCTGCTCGACGTCGGCGGCATCGACATGGTCGCCTACTCGCGGGGCGAGGTGAGCGACGTCCAGGTCGGAGCCGGTGCGCACTCGTTCACGTGGCGCGGTCGACGCGTCGACGTCGCCATCGGTGGCGGCTTCAACGTGATGAACTCGCTCGCCGCGGCGACGACGGCGGCCGTGCTCGGAATCGACGAGGACACGATCGTCGACGGGCTGACCGACGCCGAGCCCGTGCCCGGCCGATTCGAGCGCGTCCTCGGCGTCGAGGATCGCGGCGTCGCCGTCGTCGTCGACTACGCCCACACGCCCGACGGCCTCGCGGAAGTCCTCGCCGCCGGCCGGGCCGTGCTGCGCGGTGGACGCCTGATCGTCGTGTTCGGCGCCGGCGGCGACCGCGATCACGCCAAGCGGCCGCACATGGGCGCGGTCGCGGCGCGGTTGGCCGACCGCGTCGTCGTCACGTCCGACAACCCTCGCTCCGAGGAACCGGAGGCGATCATCGCCGAGATCGTGGCCGGCATGCCGACCGACGGGTCGGCGGTCGTCGAGATCGAGGCGCGGCGCGACGCCGCCATCGCCGCGGCCATCCGCGGCGCCCGCCCCGGCGATCTCGTGATCATCGCCGGCAAGGGTCACGAGACGTCGCAGACGATCGGCGACGCCACCATCGAGTTCGACGACCGCGTCGTCGCCCGTCGGGTACTGGGTGGTGATGCGGCGTGATCGCCGTCATCATCGCCGGGGTCGTCGGCGGCGTGCTCTCGCTCGTCGTCACCCGCGCCCTGATCACCGCGTTCCGCACGCGCGGCCTCGGCCAACCGATCCTCGGCAAGGAGGACCTCGGGCCGGAGCACCACATGGCCAAGCAGGGCACGCCGACGATGGGCGGGCTGGCCATCGTCGCCTCCGGCTTCCTCGGCTGGCTCGTGGCCCATGTGCGCGACGGGCTGCCGTTCTCCGACCAGGCGGCCATCGTCTGGGTCGCCGTCGCGGTGATGGCGTTCATGGGGCTGCTCGACGACGTGATCAAGGTCCGCAAGCGCCACAACCGGGGCATCTTCTGGAAGCAGAAGAACTACGTGACGATGCTGATGAGCTTCGCCATCGCGTGGTGGCTGGCCAGCTCGACCGGCATCGCCACGACCATCTCGTTGACCCGCGCCGACTACCCCGGGTGGGACCTGCCCACGTGGCTGTGGATCATCTGGGCCGGGCTGATCATCTGGGCCACGACCAACGCCGTCAACGTCACCGACGGGCTCGACGGCCTGGCCGGCGGGTCGGCGCTGATGGGGTTCGCGGCGTTCACGATCATCGGCTACTGGGCGTTCCGCAACCCCGAGGTCTACGCCGACGTCGTCAACCCGCTGGACCTCGCCGTCGTCGCCGCCGGCCTCGGCGGGGCGTGCATGGGGTTCCTCTGGTTCAACGCGCCACCGGCGCGCATCATCATGGGCGACGTCGGCGCGCTCGGGCTCGGCTCGGCGATGGCCCTCCTGGCGCTGACGACCAACACGCAGCTCCTGCTGATCCTCATCTGCGGCCTCAACGTCATGGAGGCCGGCTCGGTGGCCTTGCAGATGGGCGTGTTCAAAGCGTCGGGTCGGCGGACCCGGCTGTTCCGGATGTCGCCGATCCACCACCACTTCGAGCTGCTGGGGTGGCCCGAGACGACGGTGATCATCCGCTTCTGGCTGCTCGCCGCGGCGTGCGTCGCGGCCGCGCTCGGGATCTTCATCGGCGACTTCACGCGCATCGTCAGCGACCTCGACGCGCTCGGTGGTGGCGGGTGACGACAGCCCTCGTGCACGGACTGGCCGTGACCGGCGCGGCGACCGTGCGGGCCCTGCGACGGCGCGGCGTCGACGTCCTCGTGAGCGACGACTCGTCAGACCCGTCCCGCGTCGAGCTGGCCGAGCAGCTCGACGTCGAGCTCGTCGTGGCGCCCGGCGACGCCGAGCTGCGGGCGCTGGTCGCCGCCGCCGACGTCGTCGTCCCGGCACCCGGCGTGCCCGAGACCCACCCGCTGATCGGGACCGCCATCACGGCGGGTCGGCCCGTGGTCTCCGAGCTGGAGCTGGCCTACGACTGGGAGCAGCAGCGCCCAGGCGGGCCGCGCCCGATGCTGGCCGTCACCGGGACCGACGGCAAGACCACCACGACCCTGTGGACGGTCGAGATGTTGACCGCCGCTGGGGTCACGAGCGTGGCGGCCGGCAACACCGACGTGCCGCTCGTCGAGGCCGTGGACCGCGAGGTGGACGCCTTCGTCGTCGAGTGCACGAGCTTTCGCCTCGCGTGGACGCAGCGCTTCCGGGCCGACGCCGCGGTGTGGCTCAACCTGGCCCCCGACCACCTCAACTGGCACGCCTCGATGGCGACGTACGAGGCGGCCAAGGCCCGGATCTTCAGCCAACAGCGGGCCGACGACACGTCCGTCGGCTTCGTCGACGACCCGGTCGTCATGCGCCACCTGCGAGCCGCGCCCTCAGAGCAGCGCACGTTCGGTCCGACCGGCGCCGACTACCGGATCGAGCGGTCCGTGCTCGTCAGCCCTCACGGCGAGCTGGCCGCCACCCGCGACCTGCGGCGGGCCCTGCCCCACGACCTCACCAACGGCTTGGCTGCCGCCGCCCTGGTGCTGGAGTCTGGGTTGGCCGGGCTCGCCGCAGTCGCAACTGCGCTGACCACGTTCACGGGCCCGGCCCACCGCATCGAGCTCGTCGTCGAGGCCGCAGGTGTCGCCTGGTACGACGACTCCAAGGCCACCACGCCGCACGCCGCGGCCGTGGCCGTGCGCGGGTTCGACCGCGTCGTGCTGATCGCCGGCGGGCTGAACAAGGGACTCGACCTGGCGCCGCTGGCCGCCGAAGCCGGTCACGTGGTCGCCGTCGTCGCCATCGGCGCCGCCGCTGACGAC
>JACCUL010000504.1 GCA_013811855.1 Acidimicrobiia bacterium | reverse complement strand
GCGACCCGCTGCCAGACTCGCCCCGGTGTGGACCGGGCGCCTCATCGTCGTGCTCGGCCTTCCCGTCGTCTCCTCGGCGGTGCTCGCGGCGGCGTGCGGATCCGAAGATGCTGTCCTGGCGCCGGACGCTCGCGAGGGGCGACGCATCGCCATCAGCGCGGGGTGTGCCGGCTGCCACGGGGCCGACGGTGAGGGCGGCGTGGGCCCGGCGTGGGTCGGCAGGTTCGGCGCCGGCGTCGAGCTCGATGACGGCTCCCGTGTCGTCGTCGACCGGGACTACCTGGTCCGAGCCATCGCCGAGCCGGACGTCGACGTCGCCGCGGGGTACGACGTGGCGATGCCCGACAACGGCCTCGACGACGAGGAGATCGGGCGGGTGATCGACTACATCGTCGCCCTCGGGCCGGAGACCACGTTCCCATGAGGGTTGCGCTGGGGATCGTGCTGGCCGCTCTGCTGACCGGCGCCTGCGGCGGTGCCGAGCACGAGCTGGTGGGCGTGCGCCGGGATCCGGCCCCGCGCGTCGACGCCGTCGCCCTGCCCGACGTCAGTCGCGATGGCGATCCGTTCACGCTGCGGGCGCCCGCCGACGGGACGCTGCTCGTGTACTTCGGCTACACGAACTGCCCCGACGTCTGCCCGACGACGCTGGCCAACGTGCGCGCCGCACTCGGCGAGCTCGGCGACGACGCCGACCGCGTCGACGTCGCGATGGTGACCGTCGATCCCGGCCGGGACACCGACGTGCTGGCGTCGTACGTCCAGGCCTTCGTGCCCGACGCGCACGCGCTGGCCACGGATGACGGCACGGCGCTGCGAACCGTGGCCGACTCGTTCGGCGTGTTCTACGACGTCGCCACGTCGGACGACGGTGAGGTCGACGTCGCCCACACGAGCGCGCTCTTCGCCGTCGACGACACCGGGACGCTGGCCCTGACGTGGCTGTTCGCTCACGACGCCGTGACCAGCGCCGACGATCTCGCCGCCGACATCGGCCAGCTCCTGGAGGAAGCCGCATGAGGCGCTGGCGGGTCGTGCTGGCGACGTTGGCGGCCACGCTGGCGGTGCCCGGCGTGGCGCACGCCGACCCCGCCGAGGCGACCGACTACCGCACCACGGTGAGGTCGATCGAGCCACGCACGCCCGGCGTCAGGGTCGACGTGGTCGGGGGCGACTCGTTCCTGCGCCTCACCGTGAACCGGGGCACCCAGGTCGTCGTGCTCGGCTACCAGGACGAGCCGTTCCTGCGCATCCGGGGCAACGGGCGGGTCCAGGAGA
Organism: Acidimicrobiia bacterium; assembly: GCA_013811855.1. Classification (GTDB taxonomy): domain Bacteria; phylum Actinomycetota; class Acidimicrobiia; order Acidimicrobiales; family Ilumatobacteraceae; genus JALZMG01. The sequence continues at coordinate 1,180 of JACCUL010000504.1, read as the reverse complement.
ACCGCCGCTCACCGACGCTGTACCAGAGCGAGAGCCGCTACGGGGGCGGGACGGCGCCGCTGGACGCCCGCGCCAAGGCCGAGCCTGAGTGGGTCGCCGTCGGCTCGGGCGGGACGTACGCGTGGCACGACCACCGCTCCCACTGGATGGATCGCCGCCGCCCGGCCGGCGCCGCGCCCGGCGACGTCGTCGTCGACGACATCGTGCCGTTGCTCGTCGACGGCGAGCGGGTCGAGGTGCGAGTCGTGAGCCGGTGGCTGCCGGCCCTGTCCCGCCTGCCGTTGCTGCTGGGCGCGGCGTTGGGCGGCGCGCTCGTCGTCGTGGCGTTGGCCACCCGACGCCGGCTGGCGTGGGTGCTGCTCGTCGCCGGCGGCGGATCGACGGCGGTCGGGTGGTGGCAGTTCGATTCGCTGCCGCCCGAGACCGGCCCCCGGCCGATCTGGTGGGTGCTCCCGGCGCTCGCCACGGCGTGCGCCGCGGTCGGCATCGTGCTCGGACGGCGTCTCGTGTCGTACGCGCTCGTGATCCTCGGCGCGTTGGAGCTCGCCGTGTGGGTCGTGCTGCGGCGCGACGGGCTGCTGCGGACGATCCTGCCGACCGACGCGCCGTTCTGGCTCGATCGTGCCGTCACCGTCGGCGCCGGCGTGGTCGCCGTCGCGGCGGCCGCCACCGCCGTCCTCGGCTTCCTCCGGTCCGCCAGTCCCCTGCCCTGAGCTCTGAGGTTCTGGACGCGATTTCGTCAGACATACCCTGCACACATCTCGTCAGAACTCCGAGACGGCGGCCTCCAGGTCGGGGATGTCGAGTTCGCCGAGGTGCTCCCAGGTGATGCGGCCGGAGCCGTCGGTGACGAACGTGGCCGGGAGGCCGACGACCTCCAGGGCCGCGGTCAGCTCGCCGCGCGGATCGGCGTACTGATCGAACGACACCCCGAGCTCGTCGAGGAAGGCCAGCGCCGGGCCGGCGTCCTCGCCGATGTCCACGCCGACCACCCGGACGTCATCGCGTCGATCGGCGAGGGCCTGCAGGTCGGGCAGCTCGCGACGGCACGGCTCGCACCACGTCGCCCACAGGTTGACGACCGTCGGTCCGGGGAGCGCAGCCAGTTCGAGCGGCGCCCCGCCGTCGGCGAGCGCCGGCAGCGCGAGGTCCGGCAGCGTGCGCTCCTCCGGGCCACCGC
>JACCUL010000455.1 GCA_013811855.1 Acidimicrobiia bacterium | reverse complement strand
GCCGAGTCGCTCGCTGCCGCGACCCACGCGTTAGACGCCGTCCCGGTTGGCGCCGACGGCCCCGAGAGCGGTCGGAGCGGATGGGAGGCGACGAACCTGCTCACCGTGGCCACGGCGATGGTCGCGGCGGCCGCGGCACGGACCGAGAGCCGGGGGTGCCACCGCCGCACCGACTTCCCTGATCCCCGACCGGAGTGGCTGACCCACCTCGACGTCAGCCTCGGCGCCGGCACGGTGTCGGTGCGCGGCGGGCCGGTTACGGCGACGGCGGCGGGCTGAGCGTGTTCACGTTCCACCCGCTGGCCGAGGACACCCGGCGCCGGCTCCTCGACGGTGGGCTCGACCCGGACGCCGTCGCCGCCCTCGTGCGGATGGCGATCACGGAGGATCTGATGGGTGGGATCGACGTCACGTCAGCGGCGACCGTGGCCGCCGACCATCGCAGCGTCGGGACGTTCGGCTCCCGCGCCCACGGTGTATTGGCCGGGATCGTCGTCGCGGGGGCGGCCATCGACGCCGTGTGCGGACCGGTGGCCGCCGACGTCGAGTACCTCGTCGACGACGGGGCGACGATCGAGCCCGGTCAGGGCGTCGCCCGGGTGACGGCGCCCACCCGGTTGCTGCTGACGGCCGAGCGAACCGCGCTCAACCTCCTCTGCCACCTGTCCGGGGTGGCCACGCTCACGCGTCGCTGGGCCGACGCGCTGGCGGGCACCGGCTGCGTGGTGCGCGACACGCGCAAGACGACGCCGGGGCTGCGGGCCCTCGAGAAGTACGCCGTGCGCTGCGGCGGAGGAGCCAACCATCGCATGGGTCTGGCGGACGCCGCGCTCGTGAAGGACAACCACGTGCTCGCGGCCGGTGGTGTCGCCGCCGCCTACGCCGCCGTGCGCGCCCTCAAGGCCACGATCCCCGTGCAGATCGAGGTCGACTCCCTCGACGGGTTGCGGGAGGCCATCGAGGCCGGCGCCGACGAGGTCATGCTCGACAACTTCGGCCTCGACGGGATGCGCCAGGCCGTGGGCCTCCGAGCCGAGCTCGGTTCGGCCGTCGTCCTCGAAGCCAGCGGCGGCCTGACCCTAGAGGTGGCCAGGGCCGTCGGTGAGACCGGTGTCGACCACGTCGCCGTCGGCGAGCTGACCCACTCGGCGGGGGCGCTCGACATCGGCCTCGACCTGCACGCCCCTGGGAGCCTCAGCGGCGAGGGCGGGCCAGCCGGTGGAGGCTGATGTACATGCCGTAGAGCTCGCCGCCGGATGTCGGCGCTCGTGCCGCGTATGACTGCACCAGCTCGTTGATCCGTTCGGTGAGCTCGGTCACCTCGTCGTCGTCGAGCCGCAACCCGAGGCGGGAGTTCTCCCGGATCGCATCGGGGCCGGCGTCGACGATCTCGCTGCGCAGGGCGTCGATCGTGGCGACCACGCCGGCGACCCGGTCGTCAGGGTCGGCGATGGACAGGATCCACGACTTGCCGGTGGCCCGGTAGGGCTTCTCCAGCGCGCCACGACGGCCGCTGCGCACCGGCTCGGGTTCCAGGAAGCCGGTGGCACACAGCGTGCGGACGTGGTGCAGCACGGTCGCCGGTTCCTGGCCGAGCTGGTCGGCGAGCTCCTTGTTCGTCAGCGCCTCGTGCAGGCACAACCGCAGGATGCGCAGGCGCAGCGGGTGGGCCATCGCCTTGAACTCGGCCGGCGTCGCGTCGCGTCGGGCGCTCGTCGGCTGGATCTTCGGCATTGACAAGATCCTAATCGATTGAGAAACTTCAATCAATGAGGACGCCGGGCAACTTCGGGCGTCTGGTGGCGGCGTCAGCGGGATCGAACCTCGCCGACGGCGCGCTGCAGACGGTGATGCCGCTGGTGGCGCTCAGCGTGACCCGCGACCCCGGCGCGTTCGCGGCGGTGACGCTGGTCGGACGGCTGCCGTGGCTGTTCGTCGCCCTGCCGGCCGGCGCGCTGGCCGATCGGCTCGACCGCCGCTCGACCATGGTGCGCGTCAACCTCGCCCGCGTGGCGATCCTGGCGGCTCTGACGGCCGTCGTCGCCGCCGACCGCCAGGAGCTGTGGATGCTGTACGTCACAGCGTTCGCGCTCGGCGTCGGCGAGACGCTCTTCGACACCGCGGCCCAGTCGATCCTGCCGACCGTCGTGACCGACCACGGTCGCCTGGAACGGGCCAACAGCCGCCTGTACGCCGTCGAGCTGACGGCCAACCAGTTCGTCGGTCCGGCCGTCGGCGGGCTCGTCGGCGGGCTGGCGCTGGCCGCCGGCGTCGGCGCCAGCACGGTCGCCTACCTGTTCGGCGCCGTCGTGCTCGTCACGCTCACCGGCAACTTCCGGGCGGCCGCTCCTGCCGTCTCGTCGATCCGCCGGGACATCGTCGACGGGGTGCGGTACCTGGCCGGGCACCGCCTGCTGCGGGCGCTCGCCTGCTGCGTCGGGATCTCCAACCTGGCGTCGACGGCGACGTTCGCGGTGTTCCCGCTCTACGCCGTCCGGCCGGGGCCGATGGGCCTCGACGGCGCCGGGTTCGGGCTGCTGCTGGCCAGCGTCGCCGCCGGCTCCGTCGCCGGGTCGTTCCTCGTCGAGCCGATGACCCGCCGGCTCGGGCCGCGGGGCGCGCTGATCCTCGCCATGGGCGCCTCGCCGGGCTTCTTCGTCGCGCCGGCGCTGACGGCCGAGCCGCTGTGGGTGGCGGCGTCGTTCATCGTCGCCGCGGCGGTCAGCGTCAGTTGGAACATCATCACGGTCTCGTTGCGCCAGCGGATCGTCCCCAACCACCTCCTCGGCCGCGTCAACGCCGGCTATCGGCTGCTGGCGTGGGG
>JACCUL010000452.1 GCA_013811855.1 Acidimicrobiia bacterium | reverse complement strand
GGTGTTGGTCGGGGACCACCATCAGCTTCCCGAGATCACCGCCGGCGGTGTGTTCGCCGCTGCCGTCTCCCGCCGCGGCGATCAGGCTGCGCAGCTCACCATCAACCGCCGCCAGACCGCTGCGTGGGAACAGACCGCGCTCGATCATCTGCGTCATGGCCGCGCCCTGGAGGGCTTCACCGCCTATCAGGACCACGGCCGAGTCGAACTCTCCGCAACCACTGCCGAGTCCCACACTGCAGCCGTCGAGGCCTGGCTGGCGGCACATCGCGACGGCGATGACGCGATCATCCTCGCCGCCACCCGCACCGAAACCCGAGCCCTCAACACCCTCGCTCGCCGCGCCGTTGCTGACGAGCTCACCGGTCCCGTCCACCGCATCGCCGAGCGTGACTTCCAAGTCGGTGACCGCATCGTGTTGTTGCGCAACGACGGCCACCAACACGACCTCGACCGCGACGAGCGATGCCGGGTGGATAACGGGATGGTCGCCACTGTCGCGGCCATCGACCCACGCCACGGCAGCTTCGACATCACGCTGACCAACGGGCGTCGCGTCCGCCTCGGTCACGACTATCTGACGGCCGGTTGGGTTGACCACGGTTATGCCACCACCGTCCACAAAGCCCAAGGACTCACCTGCGACCAGATGTTCCTCGTCGGTCCCGACGGCTTGTACCGCGAAGCGGTCTACGTCGCCATGTCACGCGCCCGGCACGGCGCCCACGTGTTCGCCACCAGCCGCCAGGTCGCCGAGCTCACCGAACGCGCCCACACCGCAGGGATCCCGTTGCCGTCTGAACATGCCGACGAACTCGACCATGACCTCCGCCACGCGGTGCAGACCTCACGGGCCAAACAGCTCGCCCACCACCACGAACCGCTCCTGTTACCAATCTCCCGGCTCGCCGCCGCCATCCCCCTCGACATGCTGTGGGCACGCAGCATCGAGATCCGCGGCGTCGTCCGCCAGCTCCAAGCCGGCGGCCACATCAACGCCGCCACTGTCCTCACCGAAGCCGCCCAGGCCCGCACCCACCGCCAGTTGATGCACGTCGGCGGACGCGTCCACGCTGCGGACTGGGACAACATCGGCACCATCGCCGCCATCGACGACCGTTACGGCAGCGCCTCCGTCACCTTCACCTCCGAGGCCGGCACCACCGCCACTCGCGTCCTGCCCTGGCACCACCTCCAACCGATCGACGGGCCCGACCCCGTCGAACTCACCGCCACCGCTGCCGCGTTTCTCGACACCCTTGACACCAACGCGATGGCCGGAGCCGCCCACTGGAACGAGCTGCTCGACGGGCACGGCATCGGCGCCGACGAACCCCACACCATCCCCGCGGCGATTGCGATGCGCCGCCAGCAACTCGGCCGCCGCCTCGCCGGCGACCGGCCCGACTGGCTCACCTGGTGGTACGGGCCACGCCCCACCGACCCCGCCGGCGCCCAAGTGTGGGACGACGAGATCAGCCAACTGGCCGCCTGGCGCGACGCCCGCCAACTCGACCCGACCACCCCCGGCTACGGACCCCGCCCCACCCGCGTCGACCATGTCGCCCGCTGGGAAGCCCACCTCGACCGCAGCCTCACCACCCGCAACTGGCTCCACCACCACCACCCGCAACTCGAACCTCCCGCCCCCGCCACCGTCGACATGGTGGCCGTGCGGGCCCGGCTCGACGAACTCGACGCCATCCTGGCCACCGCCCCACCCGACCAGCAGCGCATCATCACCGACCTCCACGACGGCCAACTGACTCCCGGTGACGTCCACCAGGCTCTCGTCGACGCGGCGGCCACCCAAGGCCAACGACGCCAATGGATCCTCGAGCACTGGCCCCACGTCGTCGAACACGCCGAGCTCACCCGCGTCCACCTCAACCACGACCCCCTCGCCCACTGGCCCCACGCCATCCCCGACGACACCGCCGCCCTCCTCGACGCCCTCGCGGACCACAGCGTCGACACCCCCGAACTCGCCGCCATCAGCACATCGACCGGCAGCTCGACGACGCCGAACCCGAACGCCACCTCCACCAGCTCCGGCAACGGCACCGCCAGC
>JACCUL010000434.1 GCA_013811855.1 Acidimicrobiia bacterium | reverse complement strand
GCTTGACGCCGCGCTCGGCGGCCAGCTTGAGCATGGTGACGACCAACGCCGCGATCGCGAGGCGATGGCGATGCATGACGACGGCCACGATCGCGACCACCGGCCCCACGACGAGCGCACCCAGCTGCTGGAACGGCCAGACGGCGGAGTACAGCGCTTGCGGCAGGCCGTTCACCGCTTCGAACACGCGCCGTTCGGGGGCGGGCACGGTGCCGTCCCTGACGATCACCATGCCGATCACGAGCACGGCGAATCCGGTGACGATCGCAACAACGGTGGTTCGGGTTGCCCGCGTGATCATGGCCGGATGGTGCATCAGTGCTGACGCCATTCTGACCCACCTCGGGACCGTGTCAGCAACGACGGGCACGGTGGCCGTCCACGGTCGTTCCGCCGTCGTGGCATTTGCGATGCTGGTGGTCCCATGCTCGAGCACCCGGCCGGTCGACCATGAAGCGATGGGTGCAGGGGATCCTCTCCATCGCCGTCGTGGCGCTGATCTTCGGCTTCTTCTTTCCCAAGGTGGCCGACTACGGCGAGGTGTGGGAGACGATCACCGAGATGACGGCCCTCGAGCTCGGGACGCTCGGTGCCGTCGGCGTGTGGAACCTCGTCAGCTACTGGCCGCTGTTGACGGCCGCCCAGCCCGGCCTGCGGGTGCGCGAAGCGGCCGTCGCCAACCTCGCCTCGACGGCGATCGCCAACACCGTGCCGGGCGGCGCGGCGGTGGGCGTCGGCGTCACGCTGACGATGCAGAAGTCGTGGGGAGTGCCGGTGCGCCAGACGGCGCTTGCGGCCGTCGTGTCGGGAGTGTGGAACAACTTCGTCAAGCTCGGTCTGCCCGTCGTGGCCCTCGGACTGCTCGCCCTCAACGGCCAGGCCGGTCCGGCTCTCGGCGTCGCCGCGGCCGTCGGCGTACTGGTCCTGGTCGTCGCGATCACACTGTTCGCACTGCTGCTGCGCAGTGAACGAATGGCCGGCCGGATCGGTGCGACGGCCGGCCGGTTCGTCAGTGCGCTGGCCCGCGTCGTCGGCCGCCGCCCGCGCACCGGATGGGACGCCAAGGCGGCGACGTTCCGTGCTGACGTGGTCGGCCTGCTGCGTCGCCGGTGGGGGCGCATCACCGTGACGGCGTTGGCGAGCCACGTGTCGCTGTTCGCCGTACTGCTGCTCGCCCTGCGCCACGTGGGCGTGTCCAACGACGAGGTCAGCTGGCAGGAGGTGCTCGCGGCGTTCGCGTTCGTCCGCCTGCTCTCCGCCGTGCCGATCACGCCCGGGGGGCTTGGCGTCGTCGAGCTCGGACTGGCGGCGGCGATGGGCAGCGGTCTGCCAGACGGGACGAAGAACCAGATCGCCGCCGCAGTCTTGCTGTACCGAGCGCTGACGTGGCTGTTGCCGATCCCGCTCGGGGTGGCCGCGTGGGGCTTCTGGCGCGTCAACACGAGCTGGCGACGCACTGTCGCGGAGCGCCATGAGAGCCGGCCGGACATGGACGAGCTCGTGCTCCGGTGCAGCGAGATCACGTGACCCTGCCGTTGCCGCACTTGATGTTCGAACGGCGAATCCACGCGCTCATCGCCGGGCTGGCACTCCTCGTCGTCGGCGCGTCGCTCGCCGTCATGGTCGCCGTCACCGGGTCCCGGTCGGTGGTGCAGGCGGTCGATGATCGGTGGCTGGAGTGGATGGGGGCGATCCGCACGCCGTGGATAATCAGGACCGCCAAGACGTTGAGCGTGGTCGGCAGCCCGTTGGTGATCGTGCCGCTGCGCCTGTTCGTGATCGTGATGCTCGCCGTGCGGAGGCGCTGGCTGCAGCTCGGTGCGTTCATCGCGGCCACGATCTGCTCGGAACTGTGCATCGGGCCGCTGAAGGCGCTGATCGATCGGCCCCGTCCGCCCGGGGGACTGATCGAGACGTCGTCGAGCTCGTTCCCCTCCGGCCACGCCGTCGCCGCGTCGGCCACGGCGATCGGCCTCATGATCGTGCTGGTGCCGGCCGCCGGACGGCGAGCTCATTGGACCGTGATCGCGTCGACCTTCGCCATCGTGATGGCGATGAGCCGGACGAATCTCAGCGTCCACTGGGCCAGCGACGTGATCGCCGGCGGCTGCCTCGGTACGGGCTTCGCCGTGGTCTGGCCGGCCGCCCTGGAACTGGAGCGTGAGCGGCGACGCGTCGCGACCGCGCAGCAGGCGACCACCAGCCGAGACCTCGCCACTCGGTGATGGCGCCGTGGCGGCGAGCCGTCGTCTGACCCCGTGCGATGCTCGGGGCGAACCGTTCGGCGCGCGGTTGCTCGGCGCGGCCAAGGGGTATGCACGGACCCGACGAGCACGGGGGTGAACTCTTGGAGACAACGGGTCGAGATGCGGCGAAGCGACCGGCGTCGGCCATCGCCGGAAGTTACGGACACCCAATCCACCCGATCCTCGTCACGGTGCCGATCGGCGCCTGGATCGCCAGCTTCGTGTTCGACGTCACCGCCCACCTCGTCGACGATGCACCCGGTCGCTACACCGACGGGGCGACGCTGCTGGTGGCGATCGGCGTCATCGGCGCGGTGGTCGCGGCCATCTTCGGATTCATCGACTACCGCGCCATCGCCGCCGGCACCGTGGCCAAGCGCACCGCGACGACGCACCTGCTCCTGAACGACGTGGTCATCGTGCTGTTCGCGGTGTCGTGGATCGTCCGCCAAGGCACCGACGACGCCCGCACGCCGGTGTGGCTGATCGTCCTGTCGGCGGTTGGACTGGTCGTCCTCGGCGCCTCCGGGTATCTCGGCGGGAAGTTGTCGTACCGGTTCGGCGTCAGGGTGGCCGACGAAGCCACCCAGGCCGAGGGCTTCCGCCCGCCGACACGGTGAGCGCGAGGCCGGCGTGAGATGCCGGAGCTACCAGACGTCGAGGGCTATCGGCGACTGGTGGCCGCACATTTCGTCGGACTGACGGTGCGGCGCGTCGAAGTTCTCGATGCAGGCGTCATCCGGAACTCGAACGCTCGGCAGTTCCGGAAGACGGTGCGCGGCCGGACGTTCTGCCGGGTCGATCGCCGTGGCAAGTGGCTGGTTGCTCACATGGACGGGCCGGCGCTCGTCTGGCATTTCGGCATGACCGGGTCCTTGGTGGTCGTGCCGCGCGCCGCGGCGCTCGATCGCTACGACCGCTTCATCCTCGCTGGCGATGAGGACGAGCTTCGCTATCGCGACATGCGCAAGCTGGGAGGGGTGTGGCTGGCGGGCGGCGGGGCCGCGATCGACGAGATCATCGGACCGCAAGGTCCCGATGCCTGGACGGTCTCGCTTGGCGACTTCGCCGGACGATTGCGTGCTCGCCGTGGGGCCATCAAGCCGGCCCTGATGGACCAACGCGTCATCGCTGGACTTGGCAACATGCTGAGCGACGAAGTCCTGTGGTCCGCCGGGGTGAGGCCGGCACGCCCGGCTGCAGCGCTTGACTCCGGCGAAGTCGAACGCCTTCACCGTGCGCTGCGCGACGTGCTGCGCCGGTCTCGACGCGCGGGCCGGATCCCGCGTACCCCGTCATGGCTCTCCAGCCAACGCGATCAGGAACAGCCGATCTGCCCCCGGTGTCACGGCCAACTCGAGCGCGGCACACTCGCCGGTCGCACCGCGCTGTCGTGTCCGAACTGTCAGCGCTAGCAACCACGCCTCGAGCGCAGCGGCACGGTGCTCGCCGCGTTCAAAGCCCCATCAGCTGCTGGCGGACAATGAGAAGAGTGAACGAGCGGCTTCGGCTACCTCACGCGGTGTCTCCTCCGGCAGAAAGTGACCCGCGCCCGCGAGTACGGCGACGGTCATGTCGTCGGCGTGCGCTTGCCATCCGTCGAGCAGCGCCGGGCTGCCGATCGGGTCGCCGTCGCCGATGAGAAGCCTCGTCGGCACCGACAGACGTTGATCCTGGTAGCGCCCGAGCAGTGGGAGCTCGCGGAGCAGGAACGTGCGGTACAACCGAACGGTCGCCTTGGCCCGTTCCGCTTGCTGGATCACCCGGCCGTACGCGAGGCGATCGCTCGCCGACATCGCGTCGTTGCGCACCGTGGCGGCGGCGATGCCCGACGCCACGAACCGAGGAGAGGACCGCAACGCAGCTTCCGCCACCACCGGCGCAGCCAACGCCAGTTGGTAGGCGCCGCGCCACACCTGGAGCGCCTTGTCGACGGTCGGTCGTTGAAAGGGGGGAACGATGCCGAGCGCCAGCAGTCCGGTAAACCGCTCCGGCCTCCTGAGGCAGGCCAGGAAGCCCGTCCACGCTCCCCAATCGTGGGCGATGAGGCCGACGGGTTCCGGCGCGAGCGCATCGAGCAGGTCGAGCAGGTCCGTGGCGAGTTGCTCCTTCTCGTACCCGCCATGGGGCGCATCGGTCCATCCGTGGCCTCGGAGGTCCGGCATGATCAGGCGACGGCCGGGCAGCAGCGGGATGAGTCGGCGCCAGCAGTACCAATGCTGCGGCCAGCCATGCAGCAACACGAGGGGCGCGCCGCGACCAACCTCGGCGACGTGAACCGACAACCCGGCCACCTGCACGTGACGGTGGCTGACGCCGTCCACATGCGGCAGTTCGACCGATTGGATGCGGGAACCCATCGGTGGTCGACCAGTCGACGCGCGGTCAGCGGTCGCGACCGTGCACGTGCGCTGGGGGGTGGGTCGCTTCCACGGCGGTGAACGTCTCGATGATGCGGTAGCTGTGCTCAGCGCCCCGCGGCACGGCCCATGAGTCGCCAGCGGCGAGCGTCACGGTCTGTCCCTCGCTGGTCAGCTCGGCCCGCCCGCTGATCACATAGCCCACCGTCTCGTAGTCGCGCCGCACGGCCGGCTTGGCGTCGCCCGGCGGCTCGTCCTTCCACAGACGCATCGACACCGATACCGCCGAGGCGAGGTACCGCTGACCGTCCGATCCAACGGGTGAGTGGTGCGAGTCGATCTTCGTGATGGTCGTGTCAGCCATGACCAGTGCGTTACCCGTGCGACGGAGCAGGCACACCGTCCGCCCACTACGAGGAAGGTGACTCCTTCGGTGTCGGCGGGTAGTGACGGCTGATGAAGCCGGGAGACGAGGACCGCGGTCGCCGCGCAGACAAGCCAAGCGATGTGCCAGCCGTTGGCTGGCGTGACATCCTGCTGCGCACCAAGGCCGAGGCCAAGACCGACCGGGCCACCCTGTTGGCGGCAGGCGTGGCCTTCTATGCGCTGCTGGCGCTGGTCCCGGCTCTCGTGGCGCTCGTGTCGGTCGTCGGCTTGGTCGCCGATCCCGCAACCATTGACCGTGACGTCCGCGACTTCCTCGGCGCCGCTCCGCGAGAGGTCGGCGATCTCGTCTCCCAGCAACTCGAGGCCATCACCGCTGACGCCGGAGCCGGCACGGTGCTCGCGGTCCTGGTCGGCATCGCCTTGGCGTTGTGGAGCGCGTCCAGCGGGATTGGGCATCTCATCGAGGCGATCAACACGGCGTACGACGAGGAGGAGACCCGAGGCTTTGTCGAGCGCAAGGTGTTGGCGTTGAGCCTCACCGTCGGCGCGGTCGTGTTTGCCGCGGTCGCCTTCGTGTTGATCGCCGCGCTGCCTGGGATCGTCGCCGACACCGGGCTCGGCATCGTGGGACGCATCCTGCTCGGAGTGTTGCGCTGGGCGCTGCTCGTCGCCGGGATGCTTGCTGCGACGGCGGTGCTCTACCGCGTCGGGCCCGACCGAGACGATGCGCGGTGGGCCTGGATCACACCGGGAGCGGTCGTGGCGACGGTCTTGTGGATCTCCGGTTCGGCCATCTTCGCGATCTACACGGCCAACTTCGGGAAGTACAACGAGACGTACGGTTCGCTCGGTGGGGTCGTGGTCGTGATGCTGTGGCTGTTCCTGACGGCGTTCTCGGTGATCCTGGGCGCCGAGCTCAACGCCGAATCCGAGAAGCAGACGTCCCGCGACAGCACGGTGGGGGCGGCGCGTCCGCTCGGTTGGCGTCGAGCGACCGCCGCCGACACCGTCGCTCCGGCTCCCGCGAGCGGCGACGGCGAGTAGCGGTGCGGTTGTGAGTCGTCGCCGGGGTGGTCGCGTTACGACTTGACGAGGCGGTCGATCGCTCGGGTGGCTTCGTCGATGAGCTTGTCGGCCTCGCCGTCCACGCCGGCGGCGGCGGCACCGGCGACGCAGTGGCGGAGGTGCTCGTCGAGCAGACCGACGGCGACGCTCTGCAGGGCCCTCGTGGCCGCGCTCACCTGCGTGAGCACGTCGATGCAGTACTCGTCGTCCTCCACCATCCGTTGCAGGCCGCGGACCTGACCCTCGACGCGGCGCAGCCGCTTCAGGAAGTCGCTCTTGTTGATCGTGTAGCCCCGTGCCGTCATGCGGTCCTCCTCGGCTTGTGAGCATACCATACTGGGGTATCGGACACGGGGCTTGCCATATACCCTCATGGGGTATATAGTGTGACCATGGACGGCGGCCACAGCAGCCACAGCAGCCACGACAAGCATGAAGGGCACGACCCGGAGATGTTCCGGCGGCGCTTCTGGCTGAGCCTGGCGTTGACGATCCCGTTGGTGGTGACGAGCCACATGGTGATGGATTGGTTCGGCTACAACCTGTCGTTCACCGGGATGTCCTGGCTCGGGCCGGTCCTCGGGTCGATCGTGTTCTTGTGGGGCGGCTGGCCGTTCCTGGCCGGCGGCGTCGCCGAGGTCCGCGACCGCCAGCCAGGCATGATGCTGCTGATCTCGATGGCGATCACGGTCGCCTACGTGGCGTCGATGGCCACGACCCTGGACTGGCTCGATCTCGAGTTCTGGTGGGAGTTGGCGGCGCTGGTCACGATCATGCTGCTCGGGCACTGGCAGGAGATGAAGGCGATCGGTCAGGCCCGTGGTGCGCTGGCGGCGTTGGCGGAGCTGCTCCCCGATGACGCCGAGGTGGTCGACGGCGACGAGGTGCGCCCAGTGGCCGTGGACGAGTTGCGAGTCGGCGACGTCGTGTTGGTGCGCTCGGGTGGCCGGGTGCCGGCCGACGGTGTGATCGTCGACGGCGAGGCCGAACTGGACGAGTCGATGATCACCGGGGAGTCCCGGCCAGTAGCACGGGCGATCGGCGAACGGGTGGTGGCCGGGACGGTGTCGACCGATTCGTCGATCCGCGTACGTGTCGACGCGGTGGGTGACGACACGGCGCTGGCCGGCATCCAACGGCTGGTGGCCGAGGCGCAGTCGAGCAACAGCCGGGCCCAAGCTCTGGCTGATCGGTTCGCGGCGCTGCTGTTCTACGTGGCGACGGCGTCCGGAGTGATCACGTTCTTGGCGTGGTGGGCCGCGGGTGACGTCGACGACGCCGTCGTGCGCACGGTGACCGTGTTGGTCATCGCCTGCCCGCACGCCCTCGGGTTGGCCATCCCACTGGTGATCTCGTTGTCCACGGCGGTCTCGGCGCAGGCCGGCATCCTGGTCAAGGACCGCCTGGCCCTGGAGCAGATGCGTTCCATCGACATCGTGTTGTTCGACAAGACCGGGACGCTCACCCGGGGCGCCCACGTGGTCGCCGGGGTGGCCGCCGCCAACGGCGTCACCGACGCAGAGGTGTTGCGGATCGCCGGCGGGGTCGAGTCCGACAGCGAGCACCCGCTGGCCCGGGCGATCGTGACGGCCGCCCGCGACCGCGGCGAGGTGGCTCGCGCGGACGGCTTCCGTTCCCTCACCGGACGCGGCGTGCAGGCGACGATCGAGGGCACTGCCTACGCCGTCGGCGGGCCGGCCCTGCTGCGGGAGCGCAGCCTCGACGTGCCAGGGGAGTTGGCGCCGTCGATCGAGCAGTGGACGGATCGGGGCGCCGCGGTGCTGTACCTGATCCGCGGCGAAGAGGTCATCGGTGTCTTCGCTCTCGAGGACGAGGTGCGCCCGGAGGCTCGCTCCGCCGTGCGGGAGCTTCGTGAGCTCGGGGTGAAGGTGGCGATGATCACAGGTGACGCCCGACAGGTGGCGGACGCGGTGGCCCGCGATCTGGGCATCGACGAGGTGTTCTCCGAGGTCCTGCCTGAGGACAAGGATCAAGCGGTTGTCGAGCTGCAGAGGCGTGGTCTGACGGTGGCAATGGTCGGCGACGGTGTCAACGACGCCCCCGCGCTGGCCCGAGCGAACGTCGGTCTGGCCATCGGTTCCGGCACTGACGTCGCCATCGAGTCGGCCGGTGTGGTCCTCGCCTCCAGCGATCCAAGCCGTGTCAGCGGAGTGATCCGCCTGTCCCGTGCGAGCTACCGCAAGATGATCCAGAACCTGGCCTGGGCGGCCGGCTACAACGTCGTCGCCCTTCCACTCGCCGCTGGGGTGTTGGCATGGGCGGGTATCACGCTGTCGCCCGCTGTCGGTGCCATCTTGATGAGCCTGTCCACGATCGTCGTCGCGCTCAACGCGCAGTTGCTGCGCCGCGTGCGCCTGACGGCTGACGAAGACGACGTTTCGGCTGATACCCCCTCTAGGTATAGTGATCCGATGAGCACGACGGGTCGACCGGACAGCCGGCTGTCGGCACCCGCGGTCAAGCTGGGCGCCTACGGGCTGATGCTCGGCGTTGCGTTGGGCGGCGGTGCCTTGGTCGGCGCGACGCTCGGCCCGGCGGCATCCGACGAGGCCGCCGCCGATCACGCCGACGATGCCCATGCCGGCGCCACCGACGGAGACGACGCCGCGGCGGCGATGCTCCCCGCCGGCCTGGCGATCAGCCGTGACGGCTACACCCTGTCGCTCACCGCGGCCGACCCGGTCGCTGGCTCGGCGTCGGCGCTGGCGTTCGTGATCTCCGGTCCTGACGGCGATCCCGTGACCGACTACGACGTCGAGCACGACAAGGAACTGCACCTCGTGGTCGTCGGTCGGGACCTCGTCGGCTACGCCCACGTCCATCCGACCCGGGATGACGGCGGCATGTGGCGGGTGACACTGCCGCCTCTGACTGCTGGCTCGTACCGGGTGTTCGCCGACTTCACCCCGGTCGGCGGAGCGCGGTTGACGCTCGGTGCCGACCTGGCCGTGCCTGGCGAGTACGAGCCGGCCGGGCTGCCCGCAGTGTCGTCAGTCGCCACGGTCGACGACTACGAGGTGACGTTCGGGGGTGACGTGGTGGCCGGCCGCGAGTCCGAGTTGACGCTCACCGTCGAACGCGACGGCTCTGCGGTCGCCGATCTCGAGCCGTACCTGGGCGCGCTCGGCCACCTGGTGGCGATCCGTAGCGGCGATCTCGCCTATCTGCACGTCCACCCGCTCGACGAGTCGACCGGGCCTGGCGGTCCGGATGTCCGCTTCGCGGTCGAGGTCCCGTCGACGGGCACGTACCGGCTGTTCTTCGACTTCTCGCACGACGGCACGGTGCGTACGGCGGCGACCACGGTCGTCGCCGCGTCGGGCGATCCCGAGGTCGCTCCCAGCGACGACTACACGACGTCGCCCGGCGGCTCCGACGCACCCCATCACGACGGAACGAGCAGCGATGACTGACACCCGTGTCGGACCGCTCGACGAGGTCGATCTCGTCATCGGCGGCATGACCTGTGCGTCCTGCGCGGCGCGCATCGAGAAGCGGCTGAACAAGCTCGACGGCGTCACGGCGTCGGTGAATTACGCCACCGAGCAGGCCAAGGTCCAGCTGCCGGTCGGGGTCACCACCGACGACGTCATCGCCCAGGTCGAGTCGGCCGGCTACACCGCTCGGACTGCCGCCACGGCGGCCCCCGCCGACACCGAGGCGGAACGAGACGATGAGACACGGCCGTTGCGCCAGCGGCTCGTCGCGTCGGCGCTGCTGTCGTTGCCGGTCGTGCTGCTGGCCATGGTTCCGTCGTTGCAGTTCGACTCCTGGCAGTGGCTGTCGTTGACCCTCGCGGCCCCGGTCGTCACCTGGGGCGCCTGGCCGTTCCACCGGGCGGCGTGGACGAACCTGCGCCATGCCACCGCGACGATGGACACGTTGATCTCCGTCGGGGTGTTGGCGGCGTTCGGCTGGTCGCTGTACGCACTGTTCCTCGGCGACGCCGGCGAGCCCGGCATGCGGCACGGGTTCGCGTGGACCGCCGAACGGGACATGGGGTCGAGCCTTCTCTACCTCGAGGTGGCGGCCGGCGTCACGACGCTGATCCTGACCGGCCGCTACTTCGAAGCGCGGGCCAAGCGGCGCTCGGGCGCGGCGCTTCGCGCGCTGCTCGAGCTCGGCGCCAAGGACGTCGCCGTCCTGCGCGACGGCGTCGAGCACCGCATCGCCATCGACGAGCTGACCGTCGGCGACCGTTTTGTCGTGCGCCCCGGCGAGAGGATCGCCACCGACGGCGTCGTCGACGACGGCACCTCGGCCATCGACGCCTCGCTGCTCACCGGTGAACCCGTGCCCGTCGAGGTCGGCCCGGGGGATGCCGTCACGGGTGCCACCGTCAACGCCGGTGGTCGGCTGGTCGTGCGCGCCACCCAGGTCGGCGGCGACACGAAGCTGGCCCAGATCGCCCGGCTCGTGCAGGACGCCCAGAGCGGTAAGGCGCCCGTGCAGCGACTTGCCGACCGGGTCTCGGCCGTGTTCGTGCCCATCGTGATCGCCCTCGCGGTCGGGACGCTCGGGTTCTGGCTCGGCGTCGGCGACAACCCCGCGACGGCGTTCACCGCGGCCGTCGCGGTGCTGATCATCGCCTGCCCGTGCGCCCTCGGGCTGGCGACGCCGACGGCGCTCATGGTTGGCACCGGACGCGGCGCCCAGCTCGGCATCATCATCAAGGGACCCGAGGTGCTCGAGTCGACACGGCGCGTCGACACCGTCGTGCTCGACAAGACCGGCACCGTGACGACCGGGCGCATGGAGCTCGTCGACGTGCATCCCGCAAGCGGCGTGGATCGTGACGAGCTGCTGCGCCTCGCCGGGTCTCTCGAGGACGCCTCCGAGCACCCGATCGCCCGCGCCATCGCCGACGGCGCCCGAGCCGCACGCATCGAACTGGCACCCGTGGACGGGTTCGCCAACACGCAAGGGCTCGGCGTGACCGGCGTGGTCGACGGCCACGCCGTGGTCGCCGGCCGCGAGCGCTTCGTCGCCGACTGGGCGATGGATCTCGACGACGCCTTGCGGATCGTCAAGGACGACGCGGAGGATGCTGGGCGGACGGCGATCATCGTCGGCTGGGACGGAGCGGCCCGGGGGATCCTGGTCGTCGCCGACACGGTGAAGCCGACCAGCGCCGCCGCCGTCGCCGAGTTGCGCCAGCTCGGGCTCCGGCCGGTGCTGTTGACCGGCGACAACCGGCGGGCCGCCGTCACCATCGGACGTGCCGTCGGCATCGAGGCCGCCGACGTGATCTCCGAAGTCCTCCCGGAGGACAAGGTCGACGTCGTCCGGCGCCTGCAGGCCGACGGCAGGGTCGTGGCCATGATCGGCGACGGTGTCAACGACGCCGCGGCGCTCGCCCAGGCCGACCTCGGCCTGGCCATGGGCACCGGCACCGATGCCGCGATCGAAGCCAGCGACCTGACCCTCGTGCGCGGCGACCTGCGCGCCGCCGGTGACGCCATCCGTCTGTCACGCCGCACGCTGGCCACGATCAAGGGCAACCTGTTCTGGGCCTTCGCCTACAACGTCGCCGCCCTGCCGCTCGCCGCCGCCGTGCTTCTCAACCCGATGCTCGCCGGAGCGGCGATGGCCTTCTCCAGCGTCTTCGTCGTCACCAACAGCCTGCGGCTCCGACGCTTCGACACCGCCGCGCCGTCTCACCAGCCCTTCACACCGAGGACCACCCCATGAAATCGATCACCGTCTCCGTCCCCACCGTGCACTGCCGCTCGTGCCAGCTGAACATCGAGGAGAGCCTCGCCGAGCTGGCCGGAGTCGAATCGAGCGCCGTCGACCTCTACACCAAGCAGGTCACCGTCACGTTCGACCCGAGCGTCGTCGACGAGGTCACCGTCACGGCCACCATCGAGGACGCCGGCTACCCCGTCACGGCGTGACATCGGGGTACACCCAGCTGCTTCACCCGGTGAGCGTGTTGCGCCCTTTCCGCCAGAGCGACGCTGTCAACGCGAGCACGACGATGACGACGACGATCATGCCGGCGAGGCGCACGGCCCCGACTCGCTCGACGAACTGGATGAGCTCGAATCGAAGCCGCTCCCCGGCGTTCACGACGCGGTCATCGCTGAGATCACCTCGGTAGACGGCCAGCTCCCAGCGGCCATACCAGATGGCGTAACCGCCGGCGAGCACCATCACCGCGCCCCCAATGGGCTGCGCCCACCCGGAGAGACGACGCAAGATTCGCAGCGGTCCCGGTCGAGCGAGCGCAGCCAGGGTGGAGATGGCGAGGATGACGAGCCCCATCCCCATGGCGTAGGTGGCGTGCGCAAGCACCCCTGCGAGGACCGTTCGATTCATCGCCACCGTGGTCACGGCGAGAAAGGGACCGATGGAGCAGGCGAGCGATGTCACCGCGTAGACCATGCCGAACAGCACCATTCCGGCGGGGCCACCGCGCCGGGTGTTGCCGGGGATCGGGATGACCAGTCGGAGGTTGCGACCGACGATCGTGGCGAGTCCGGCAACGATCAACATCCCGCCGATCACGATCGCCACCCATGGCAACTGCTCGCGGACCCCGCTGACGATCGATCCGAGGGCGAGGCCGAGGATCGTGAAGACGGTGACGAATCCGACGGTGACGCACGCGGCGGCGACGAGGGCACGCCCGATGCGTCGGTCGAGTCGACTGCCCTGATCGTCTCCGGCCACGAAGAGTCCGATGTAGGCGGGCAAGAGCGAGAACCCGCACGGGTTGAAGACGGAGATCATCCCCGCGGTCAGCGCGAACGCGAACGGGATGCTGGTCATGTGGCGGTCCGCATCCGTCGTGTTCGGGCGGCGCCACATCCGACCAGCGCCACTGTCGTGGTGACGCTGACGGCGAGCGAGGTGAGATGTTGTCGGGTTGGGGTGGACCCGAGTCTGGGCAGCCAGAACGACGCCACGCTGCGGCTCGTCGACACGATCCACGTCGCCAACAAGAGCGTCGAGCCAGGTGCCCAGTGCCGGCGCGAGATCGCGTGCACGAAGGCTGCGCCCGTTGCGACCACCAACCCGAGGCCGAGTCCGACGGGGACCATGGTGGTGCTCAACCCGCGGGGACGGATCCCGATGGAGCTCGACGGTCCGTAACAGCCTCCACGCGCCAGACACGAGACCTCGTAGACCCCGTACGCGATCATCGCCAGCGGCGCCACGTCAGCGACTCGCTCGACGACGCGGGTGCCTGTGCGCTTCGCCGACC
Organism: Acidimicrobiia bacterium; assembly: GCA_013811855.1. Lineage (GTDB taxonomy): Bacteria > Actinomycetota > Acidimicrobiia > Acidimicrobiales > Ilumatobacteraceae > JALZMG01. Next base: position 14,768 of record JACCUL010000434.1, on the reverse strand, counting down.
ATCCTGCCGCGATCGCAGCCGCCAGCACGCCGGGCCAGAACTCGACTCCGCTCCGGATCACGAGCACGTCGGACAGCCTGCCGATGGAACCAGGATCGTCGATCATGACGGTGACCAGGCGTCCGACGAGCAGTCCGACGGCGGCCGGCCCGAGGACGACATCGGTGAACCCGGCGTCGCCGAAGGTGGTCGTCAAGGGCCACCAGGCTCGCTCGATGATGCTGGTCACGACGAACGCCGCGAGCACGCTCGCCACCAGCCCGTAGTCGGTCATTGGACCTCGGCATCTTCGATGAACGCCACGATCTGTTGCTCGGAGATCGCGCCGGTGAACTTCGTTCGCAAACGCCCGGTGCCGTCGAACACGTAGGTGGTCGGATAGCCCGTCAGCTCGAGGCGAGACCTGATCTCGCCCGTGGCGTCGAAGACGTTGGCATAGGTCACGCCCAGCTCGTCGAGGAAGGCTTGCGCGTCGCGCTGATCCGCTTCGGAGGCCACACCGAGGATGACCGCGCGCTCTGCGAGTCCGTCCGCGGCGCGTTGCAACAAGGGCATCTCCGCCCGACATGGCGCACACCATGAGGCCCAGAGGTTGACGACGACCGGCCGACCACGCGCCCCGACGAGCATCCCCTCGAACACGTCGGGAGTCACAGACGGGAACGTGCCGTGTTGCGGGATGTCGACCGGCGGGCCCGAAGCACGAAACGTGAGCGGGTCCGGCTGACGCAGCGCAGGGATCGCCACGGCGACGACGAGGGCAACCGCAGCAGCAGGCCCGAGCATCGATCGAAGGCGCACAGCCGGCATCTACGACAGTATGTCGTATGTAATGGACGATGCGCTACAACGGCTCGACGGCTAGGCGGACACCTTCTCCATCGTCTTGTCGCAGCAGCACGTCGGGTTGCTCGTGCCCGGACAATCCGCAGGTGCGGCCTTCGTGACCGTCACCTCGCAGCCGCACGCCTCGTCAGGACAGCGATACACCTCGCCTTGCTTGAACGCCATCGCTCCACCTCTCTCCGTAGTTGGGGACACTTGACGGTACAACGTTGACCAACCGTCAAGGTCAAGAGGGAATCGGTGACAGTGGCCAGCTACACGATCGGAGAAGCAGCCAAGGCGGCGGTCACGCCTCGCGCCGTCAGGTTCTACGAATCGAGAGGTCTTTTCGACGCGCCCGAGCGCACCCGCTCCGGCTACCGACTGTTCACCGATGACGACGTCGAAGTTCTCGCGTTCATCCGGAGGGGCCGCAGCCTCGGTCTCTCGCTCGACGCCATCGCCGAGATCATCCAGATCTCCGAACGCGGCGCCCCCTGCGAGCGCACCGACGCCCTTCTCGCGAAACGGCTCACCGAGATCGACGCTGCGATCGCCGACCTGCGTCGTCAGCGAGCAGTGATCGACGACGCCCGACGGATCAAGGTCGATCACTCAGTCGGCTCTGGCTGCGCCGTCATCGAGCAAGCGATCAGCTCGAACTGACCCACCATCGACGATCCGACGGCACAGGGGGCGAACCGGCCGCCGGATTGCTCGTCAGGGCGTCTTCCCCTGCCATCGTATACTCCGATTACTACAGTCCATCGTAACGATTGTGGTGAGGAGAGTGGATGGCGACACGCAAGCGCCGGACTGGCGGAACCTCCTCGGAGCACCGAGGCCGGGTCACGGTGCCCGTCGATCGTCATCCCGCCGCGCCAGTCACACCAGAGTCCGATCGGCCCCACTTCCGTGCCCCGGCTCGTCCGGTGCCACCACCGACGTCTCGGTACACACCGCCAGCGCGGATGGTTCGGGTTCGCCCGGAGTGGCACCGGGCGGTCGGATGGCTGTGCCTGGTCATCGGGATCGCGATCGCGATACTCAACGATGTCATGTTGATCGGCGGCCTGCCGGTCCTGCTGCCGGGCGGTCACAACGAGTTGTACCTCGTCGTCGGCGTCGCGACTGCCGCGTGGAGCCTGCAGTGGTTCGGATGGTTCGACCGCACACGCTGAGCCCGACCGACCCGCGGTGACTTGCATCGGCGTTGGACTTCGTTCGTCGAGACGGCCGGTACTGTCGGCCACTCGAGTGAGAAACGGAACAGATGACACGGCGGCCTGACGGGGCACTGGAACGCGACGTCTTGGCGGCGTTGTGGACGGGTGAGCACGCGTTGACGCCTGGCGAGGTGCTGGCCCGGCTGGACGGCACGCTCGCCTACACGACGGTGGCGACGGTGCTCGGGCGTCTCCACGGCAAGGGTCTGGTGGAACGTCGGTTGGACGGTCGAGCGTTCCGCTATCGGGCGGTGATGTCTGAAGGTGAGATGGTGGCTCGGTCGATCGGCAGGGCGTTGACTTCGGCTACCGATCGGCGGGCGGTGATGAGTCGCTTCGTCAGCGGCTTGAGCAAGCGGGACGCGCGGGTGCTGCGGTCCGTGCTCGACGAGCTCGACACCTGACAATGGGTTGGGCCTTCGTGCCGTTGACCGCTGCCACCTTGGTCGCGCTCCTGGTCGCCGCTCTGCACCGCCGACTGAGGCCGGAGTTCGCGGCGCGCGGCTTGACCGCGGCGTTGCTGCTCGTCGGGACGGCGGCAGTGCCCAGCCTCTGGATCGTCAGTCTCGGTTTCCTCGGTCATCTGCCGATGTTCGGCCATTTCATCAGGTGGTGCGGGTCCGCAGCCGGGATCGACGAGCCGATCTCGCCGTTCCTCGGCATCCCAGCGGTGGCGCTGAGCATGCTCGGGTTGGTGCGCACCGTCCAGGTGTCCACGGCCTATCGGCGGATGCGTGGCACTCGACAGGAGACGGTGCAGGTGATCACTGAGGATGACCCGATGGCCTACACACTGCCGGGGCGAGCGGGCCGGGTGGTGATCTCGTCCGGACTGGTCTCGATGCTCGACATCGACGAGCTCGCCGTAGTCTTGGCCCACGAGCGAGCGCACGGCGTCCATCGGCACGATCGGATGGTGCTGCTGGCACGGTTGTCGCAGGCCGCGATCCCATTGCTCCGGCCGCTGAGCGATCGCCTTCTGTTCACCCTGGAGCGATGGGCCGACGAGGAGGCGGTATGCGCTACCGGCGGTGACCGTCGGTTCGTGGCGCGCACCATCGCCAAAGTCGCCTTGCGATCATCAGCGCCAGCTTCGGCGTTGGCCATCGCCGGGCTCGGGGTGCCCGCTCGGGTCGACGCACTGTTGCAGTCGGACCCGGGCCACGGATCATGTGCGATCACGACCTCGATCCGGGCCGCGATCGTGATCACGGCGCTGCTCGCCGGCTATCAACTGCACCACTTGGCCGGACTCATCGTCGCGCTCTGTCCGCGCTGATCTGACCAGCAGCGGGTCACCAGCTGCGTTGTCGCCCCTTCGGTCAGCTGTCGAGCAGGGTGCGCATCTCGTCGATCTCGGCTTCCTGCGCCTCGATGATCCGCTCGGCGAGTCCGACGGCGTCAGCGTTAGACCCGTCATCGAGCTCGGTCTCGGCCATCGCGATGGCGCCCTGATGATGTCTGATCATCATGTCCATCCACTGTTGGTCGAACTCGTCGCCCCGGAGCTCGGCCAGGCTGCTCATCTCCTCGCCCGTCATCATGTCGTCGTCCATGTCCATCCCATCCGCGTCGTCGGTCCCGGCGGTGACGCCCGATCCAGACGGACCTTGTCCCCACGCGGTCAACCACCCGGACATCAGGTCGATCTCCGGATCTTGCGCGTCTTCGATACGTGTCGCCAAGTCTTGGACCTCCTGCCCAGCTTCCACGGAGGGGTCGATGGCGATCACAGCCATCTCGACCGCTCGTTCGTGATGGGGGATCATGTCGCGTGCGAACTGCACGTCGGCGTTGTTGAAGTCCTGGTCGACCGCCGCGGCCGATGAGTTGCTGCCCGCGCCATCATCGTTGTCGCTGCCGCAAGCTGCGACACCGACGAGGGCGGCTGCGGCGAGGACCACGCGGCGACCGAATCGATGGGCTGGGGGCTGGTGTCCGACGAACATATACGACACAACGTAGTACGTTGGCCATGAGATCAGACGGCAGGATCCGCTCGCTGCGCCGGGCGGCGAGGTGCCGCAGGGCTCGCCGTCTTGACGGCGAGCCACGTGCTGATCGGCACTGAAGCGACCAGGCCAATGGAACCGACGAGGGCGCGCACGATCTCGGTCGCGACGACCTCGCGGGTGGCGACCGTCGTCAAGGGCTGGCCGATCTCGCTGAACAGCAGCAGCAGCGGCAACGCCGCGCCGGCGTAGGCCAGGAACAGGGTGTTGACTGTGGACGAGATGTGATCGCGGCCGATCTTCAGGGCGCTCGCGAACAGCTGACGGTCCGTTGCCGTTGGACGGCTGGTGCGCAGTTCCCAGACAGCTGAGACCTGTGTGACGGTGACGTCGTCGAGGACGCCGAGCGAACCGATCACGATGCCGGCGAGAAGGATGCCGCGGGGGTCGATGCCGGTGCCGAGGGCGTCGAGGACGAAGGTGGCATCGTCGGTGAAACCGGTGAACTGGGCGCTGGCGACGAAGATCGCGGCGAGGACACCGGTGATCGCCAGGCTGGCGAAGGTCGACAGCAAGGCGACGTCGGTAGCCGGACCGATGCCGTGCGCCAAGTAGAGGGCCACGATGGCGACGGCGCCGGCTGTGACGAGCGCAACGGCGACGGCGTTGTTGCCGTCGACGAGCGAAGGCAACGCGAAGAAGGCGATGATGCCGAGGCTGATCACCAGACCGCCGAGGGCGCCGAGACCGCGCCAGCGACCGAGCGCAACGACGGCCACGATGAACAATGCGGCCAGCACGAGCAGACTGTCGGATCGCTGGTAGTCGTAGAACGAGTAGATCGTCGAGCCGTCGTCGAGCGGGGTCTCGATCAGTTGGACGTCGTCGCCGGCCTCGAAGAACCGGCTGAGCGACTGCTCGATGGTGGTGAGGTTTCCCCGGTTCGGCCCCTCATCGATCTCGAACGTGATGTACGAACACGTCGTCGTCTCGTCCGTGGAGCACGGAAGCCGGTCGACCGAGAAGACCTCGGCGTCGATCGGATCCGCGGCCAGACCGAGTGGATCGGCGCTCCCGCTCGAGTCGTTCGGCCAGAGCACCGCGGCACCGGCGAGCACCGCCAATCCGCACGCGATGACCGCCCAGCGCAAGATCCGGGTGATCTCGCTGCGGACCACGACTCTTCCACTGCTCTGCGAATGTGACACCGGCGACCGCGTTCAACCGCCCGGCCCCGTCAGCATCCAGCGGCGCTGACGTACGGCGTGGGGTTGACGGCCGAACCCCCGCCGGGGTGCACCTCGAAGTGGAGGTGCGGGGTGCCGGCGGCGTTGCCGCTGTCGCCGATGTAGCCGATCACCTCACCCTGGTTGACGCTGCGGCTCGACCCGGCGAATGCGCTGAGGTGGGCGTAGTAGTACTTGAAGCCGTTCGCCCCACTCAGCCACACGGCGTTGCCGCCGAGCGAGTTCTGCGAGAACTGCACCGATCCGGCGGTGACGGCGACGAGCGGCGTACCAGTCGGCGCGAGCATGTCGACGCCCTCGTGGGTGCGGCCACCCGAGCGTGGCGCACCCCACGTGTCGCTGTACGCAGACGCACCTTGAACTGGGCAGATCATCCCGTCGGTCGGCGGCGGGGTCGGCGGCGGGGTCGGGGGCGGCGGCGACGGTGGCTCGGCGTCGGGCGGGTCGTCGGGGGTCGGATCGGGAGGCAGTGGCAGCTCTGGCTCCGAGGTGGGCTCGACCGGCGTCGACGGGTCGGGCTGCTGCTGGCGGGCGCGTGCTTCGGCCTCACGCTCCGCGGCGATCCGCTGCGCTTCGGCGACCTGACGTTGGCGCTCGCGCTCTCTGGCTTCGAGGGCCAGTCGCACCTGTTCGTCGGCCAAGCGTTCCTCCTCGACCTCCCGGAGGTGGAGAACGTCCGCTTCCGCCCGGTCACGTAGCTCGGCGAACTCCTGCTGCTGTGACTCCACCGCGGCCTGAGTCTGTTCGACCTCCTCGGTCTTGGCGTCGAGCTCGTCCTGCGCGAGGCTGAACTGGTCCAGGGCGTCGGCGGAGACCTCGGTGACGATCTCGCTCAGGACGTCGGCCTGCAGCCGGTCGCTCGGCTCCCGATAGCTGGTGAGCAGCGGGATACCGGTCGACCCGCTCGACATGTACCTGTTGATCGCGACGCTCTGCACCTGCTCGCGCAGTCCGTCGACCCGAGCCTGGAGGGCGTCTCGCTCGTCCACCAAGCGGGCGGCCTGGTCCTCCAGCACCTCGAGATCGGACCGAGCTTGAAGGAACGCCGCCGCAGCGTCGTTGGCCTGCTCCTGGGCTGATGCAATCGCCTGAGCGGCGGCGTCCGCGGCATCTTCGTCGACCTGAGCGCCAGCGGGGCCGGGGCGGAGAGTGGCCGTGACGGCTGCGACCACAAGACCGGCGACCACGAGACGAGCGACCCGTTCGCGCCGGAACGCGAGGCGAGCGAAGTGAGATGGCAGACGTGGCGCCCTTCTGGTTGGATCCGCGAGATGCCGGATCGACGAGCCGGCGGACTGCGACGCATCGTAGTAATCCTGTTACAGCGACCGCAACACGATCGTAATGTCTCCCGCGAGGCGGCGCGCCCGGCGGCGATCGAATCCGGATTCTCCGGGTGGTGCCGGTGAAAGGCCGCGGCACGTCCTGGACAATCCCCGACCGGACCACCGGAAACCGATGATGCGAGACGACGAACTGCGCGACCTCTTGGAGGAGATCATGAGCACCTCGACCGAACGACCCGCCACAACGACCGACGACGTCGCAACGACGGACAATCGAAGTCGGCGGAGGATGCTCGTCGGCGGCCTCGCCGCCGCTGCGGCCGCGGTCGGCATCGCGATCGCGACCGTGGCGGTGACTTCTGACGACCAGTCCGAGAGCCGCCAATCCTTGGCTGTCGCCGCTGCAGGAACGACGATGACTTCCTGTCTGCCGTTCGACGTCAGCATGCTCGCCGACATGCCGGTCGCCTTTGCCGGCACCGTCACCGAGATCTCCGACACGATGGTGACGATCGACGTCGAGCGCTGGTACCGGACGCCGAACGACGAGACCGACCTTGTCGATCTGTCCTTGCCCGCCGAGAACACTTCGGCCGCACTCGACGGTGTCGAGTTCGCCGCCGGTGAGCGCTACTTGATCACGGCCACCGACGGCAACGTCAACGGCTGCGGATTCAGCGGACCCGCGACCGCCGACTTGGAGTCAGCCTTCGAGTCCGCGTTCGTCGGCTGAGGCACCCGCGACTCGTTGCGCCGAGCCCTCGGATCAAACTGACCTCACGCGCGCACCGACGGGTTCTCAGCCGGATTCCTCGGCGACCGCAGATGAAGTCGTCGCCGCGTGCGGCGAGTGGTTGCGTCATCGAACCATATGGTTGTACGATCGAACCATGCCCGTCAACGTGGACGATCTCGCGGACCGTCTCCTCGCCTTCGTGCGGGGCTTCGGGCTGCATCGTGGCGAGACCACGCCGTGCGGCATGCCCATCAGCGTCAGCGAGGCGCACGCCTTGATGGAGTTGGCCGCGGGTTCCCTCGGCCAGACCGAGCTGGGGCACCGTCTCGGTTTGACGAAGAGCACGGTGAGCCGGCTCGTCACCCTCCTCGACGAACGCGGATGGGTTCGCCGCAGCGCCGATGCGAACGACGGCCGGGCAGCGCAGCTCGTCTTGACCGGCGAAGGCCGGCGTGCCGCTGCGCAATTGGCGACCGCCCGCCGCCAACGTCTCGGTGCCCTGCTGGAGGCCATCGAGCCGTCCCAGCGTCCGGCGGTGCTCCAAGCCTTGGCGACGCTGACCGCAGCGGCACAGTCGACGGACCCTCGCCATGCGTGAACGACGAACCCGCCGGGCGATCGCCGTCGCTGCGGGCGCTCTCCTCCTCGCGGCGTGCGGCCAGAGCCGTCAAGAAGATGTCGCCGGCCGAGGCGCTGAGATCATGCCCTTCGATCTCGACGCCACGACGCATGCGTACATCCCCGCCGCCAACGGCGGCACGCAGACGGTGACGAGTGACGATCTCGATGCTGACCAGGTGGCACTGATCCGTAGCCACCTCCAGGCGGAAGCCGTGGCGTTCGCATCGGGCGACTTCGAGGATCCTGTCGACATCCACGGCGCCGACATGCCGGGCGTCGCGGCGCTGTCCGCCGGCGCCGACCGCATCGACGTCACATACGAGGACATCGACGCTGGGGCTCAGATCGTGTTCAGCACGGACGACCCCGAGCTCGTCACCGCCATCCTCGACTGGTTCGATGCGCAGACGTCGGACCACGGCGATCATGCTCAGCAATCGTGACGGCTGCGGCGGCCGACGGATTGGCACGGTCGTAGCGGTCGACAGGTCATCGGGCCGAGAGCCGGAGTGCCCGTCGCCGATCAGTGAGCTGCGGGCCCGACGACGCCAGTGACGTGGAGGACGATGACCAGAACGAGGAGAGCGACGACGACCGCGACGACGATCCGGGTACCCCAGCTGACGGCGGGCGACGGTCCGCGACCCCGTGCGGTGTCGTCGTCGTCGGGGTGGGAGGGCAAGTCCATGGCATCGTCTCCTGCTCGTGATCCGCGGGTCAGGCGTCCCGTGTCGCGGCCACGCGGATGCCGGCCAGCGCGATCGCCGCTCCGTAGCCGGCGAGCAGGACGGTGGCGGCCGGAGGAGACAGCAAACCGTCCAACGGCGTGCGAACGATCGCTTGGCCTGCCGCGGCCGGGAGCCAGCGACCGATGGCTGGAGCGAGGTTGACGAGGGTGTGTTCGACGACGGCGAACCACGCGAGGGAGCCGGCGACGGCGAGCACCTGGTTGCGGACCAACGACCCGAAGCCGACGCCGAGCATGCCGAAGAGGGTGGTGTAGGTGAGGGTCCCAGCAAGGGTCAGCCACACGTCGACGTCATCGAATGGGAAGGTCGCGCCTTCGACGTCGTAGACGACGCCGGCGATGCCGAGGCAGGCGACGGAGATGACGGCACCGGCCGCCAGCCCAACGCCGGCGCCGATGGCCAACTTGGCGATCAGCACCCGGTGGCGACGCGGGGTCGTCAGGAATGTGTCGGCGGCGGTGCCGTGGCGATACTCGCCCGCCGAGATGAGGATGCCGAGCACGAGCACGAGAATGGCGCCGGTGCCGGTGACGGAGAGGGCGCGCCGCACTCCCTCACTCGACTCGAGCGGCTCGCCGTTGTCATGGCCGAGGATTGTTCCGGCGACGGCGGCGACAGAGATGGCGACAGCGGCAGGGATCATGCCGACGAGTAGGCGGGTGGTGCGCAGCTTGAGCCATTCTGCGGCGATGAGATCGATCATCGCCCGGGACCGGCGGTCACGGCGAGAAACATCGCCTCGAGCGTCGCTCCGGCGCTGACCCTGCTGAGCTCGGTGACCGTGACGCCGGCCTGGGCCGCGAGTCCGCCGATCTCGGCGGTGTCTTGGCCGGCGATGGAGATCGCGCCGTCGGCGAGCAGCTCGTGATCGGCCCCGGCGGCGGAAAGTGCGCTCAGCATCAGGTCGGTGCGGTCGACCCTCACGGTGACGCGACTGGGTGTCAGGTCGGCGATGTCGATCTCGGCGACCAGCCTCCCGCCGCGGATGATGACGACCCGGTCGACGACTTGAGCGACCTCGGCGAGGAGATGGCTGGACACCACGACGGTGCGGCCCTCGTCGGCCCAGATCCGCAGAAGCCGCCGGACCCAGGTGACGCCTTCAGGATCGAGGCCGTTGGCCGGTTCATCCAAGACGATCACCGCGGGGTCGCCGAGCAGGGCTGCGGCGAGGCCGAGGCGTTGGCGCATGCCCAGCGAGTAGCCGCCGACCCGGCGATCGGCCGCGGCGGTGAGCCCGGCGAGCTCGAGCAGCGGATCGATCCTGGCGGCATCGATGCGTGACGCGCGGGCGATGACGCGCAGATGGTTGCGGCCGGTGCGGGCCGGATGGAAGCCGGTGGACTCGAGGACGGCGCCCACGTGGCGGCGGGGGGAGGCCAGCTCCCGGTAGGGCAGGCCGTCGATCAGTGTGGCGCCCCTCGTGGGTTCGGCGAGACCGAGCAGGCACCGGAACGTCGTCGTCTTGCCGGCGCCGTTGGGACCGAGGAATCCAGTCACCTTGCCAGCGGGTGCGGTGAAGCTCAGCTCGCTGACGGCGAGCCGATCGCCGTAGGTCTTCGTCAGCGCACGTACATCGATCACGATCGCTCATCCTGTCCGATACACTCTGTCGCTGTCAAGTCAAGTTGTCTCTAAAGGACCTGCAATGAACGAAGGACTCAGCTCGAGCGTCGCCGTGGGGGTCGGGAACGTCCTGAGGCACCTCAACGGCAAGCACCCAGACGCCGTTCTGTTCCTGGCCCGACACGCTGCGGGAGCGTCTGACGCGATCGACGCCGAGCTTGTCGCCGTCGATCGGTACGGCGTCGACATCACGGTGCGACAAGAGACGGGATCGCGCACCGCTCGACTCCCGTTCAGCGCCGCGATCGACGCCGTCCCCGATCTCCAACGACAGCTCCGAGCGTTCCTCGACCAGGCCCGTGCGGCCGCGCCTGACGAACCTCTGACCTCGCTCGAGCAGCTGATCGCATCTCGGGCGTCGCGTCCGCACCGTCGCGACGTCCCACCTGCTCCCCCGTGACGACGTGGTGTCGCGAGCGATACGATTCGTCCTTCATACGGCGACCATGTATCGTTCGGCCGACTCGTGATCGATCCCGGGGGGACCAGGTGCCGAGGATCTGGGCGGACACGCTCGCCAGTCACCGCCAGCAGGTGACCGGCGCCATCCTCGATGCCATGGCCGAGCTGGTCGCCGAGCACGGCCCCGTGTCCGTCGCCATGTCCTCGATCGCCGAGCGTGCCGGGATCGGCCGGGCGACGCTCTACAAGTACTTTCCCGACGTCGGGTCGATCCTCGTCGCCTGGCACGCCCGAGACTTCGCCGAGCACGCGGGCCAGCTCAGAGCGTTGAGCACTTCCGACGACGTCACCCTGGATGACGTCGCCCAGTTCATCTGCAAACTCCGGGAGCGCCATGGTCGCGGCGGCGCCGGCGTCATCGGTGTGCTCGCCCACACCCTTGCCGGGGCCGAGGGCCACCACGGGGGCACGATCGAACACGAGATCATCGCCGTGCTCACCAGACTCTTGACCCGGCTCGTCGAGCGGGAAGAGGTGCGCGACGACCAAGATCCGGAGTTCCTCGCGCGGTGGCTGTTCCATGCGGGACACGCCCCGGCGGAGCTGGACGATCAGGCAGTTTCACAACTGGTCGCTGACTCACTGGCACCTCGGCCGGCCGGCGTGTGAGCCGTGGCTGGGCTGACCTCGACGGTCGCGTCGACGAGCCGGCCGACACTCGCAACGAGCCGGGCGCGGACGTCGTCGGCGAGATGGTGTGCCTGTCCGAGATCGAGGGTGGCGTCGGCACGCACGTCCACCTCGGCAACGAGCTCGTGACCGATCCAGCGCATCCGCAACCGGTCCACCAGGACGACACCGTTGACGCCGCGCACCGCGGCCTCGGCGGCGGCGACGAGTGATTCGTCGACTCGATCCATCATCCGTCCGAACACCTGCTTGGCCGCTTGGTACAGCACGGCGAAGATCGCCACGCTGATGAACAGGCCGACGATGGGGTCGGCGAGACGCCATCCGACGGCGACACCGCCCGCGCCGACGAGGACGGCCAGCGAGGTGAGACCGTCGGTACGGGCATGGAGGCCATCGGCGACAAGTGCGGCCGATCCGATGTGGTTGCCGACACGGATGCGGTACAGCGCGACGAGCTCGTTGCCGACGAACCCGACCAGGCCGGCGACGGCGACCCAGCCGAGCTGTTCGATGTCACGTGGGTTCAGCAGGCGGTCGACGGCTTCGTAGAGGGCGAGCACGGCGGAGGCGAGCATCGTGAGGAGGACGAACAACCCCGCGATGTCCTCGGCTCGCCCGTAGCCGTACGTGTAACGACGGTTCGCCCTGCGGCGACCCACCACGAAGGCGATCCCAATCGGCACCGCGGTCAGGGCGTCGGAGAAGTTGTGCACCGTATCGGCGAGCAACGCCACGGATCCCGAGATGAGGACGATCACGAGCTGGAACGCGGCGGTGGCCGACAGCGCGAGGAGTGAGATCTTCAACGCCCGCATGCCCTCGGCGCTGGCGGTCAATGCGTCGTCGACCTTGTCGCCGGCGTCATGGCTGTGGGGGCGCAAGACGCTGGTGATCGCAACGAGAAGGCGATGTCGATGCTCGTTCCCATGGCCACCGACATGATCGGCACCGTGATCGTGGCCGTGCGAGCGGACGCCGTGATGGTCGGTGCCGATTCGTCCCGGAACGTGGTGACGGTGATCGACGTCGTGCGGATGCGTCATGGCGTCTGCCGGTCAGGCGCGCCGTTGCGCGACGAGGGGTCGCACGTGCAGGGCGTGGGCGAAGGCTTCGGCGACGAGGCGTTCGACGTGATCGTCGACCGTGCGGTAGTGGATCCGGTTGCCGTCACGCCGGCTGGTCACCAATCCGGCCCAGCGCAACTTGGCCAAGTGCTGCGACACGGCTGTCTGGCGGGATCCGACGTGCTCGGCCAGCTCGCCGACCGAGTGCTCGCCGTGCAGGAGCGCCTTGACGAGCCGCAGGCGGGTGGGGTCGGCGAGGAGTTTCAGCACGCGCACCGCCTCCTCGACGTGAGCATCATCTGCGTCCCCAACTGCATGCGTATCTATGCACCTATCTTGACAGACCACAGTCCCTCGTCGCAACCACCGTGGGTCACTACCCGAGGATCGCGGCGGGCTTGGTGGCGAACTCGCTCCAGGCCAGCCGGAGCCGACGGATGCCTTCGTGGACCGTTCCCCACGGCCGGTCGACGCAGATCCGCAGGTGGGGGTTCGGTGCTCTGGTGGCCGTGGCGATGCTGCCGGGTGCGACGTGTACGCCGTGGCGGCCGGCGAACAGGGCGAAGGCCGCGGTGTCGGCGATCGGCAGCCGTGCCCACAGGACCGAGCCGCCGGCTGGCTCGCTGACCTGCCATTCCGGGAGGTCGGCGCGCAGGAGATCGAGGGCCCGCTCGACGGTGGCTGACAGGGTGGTGCGCCGCTGCTCGGCGAGGTCGTCGAGGTGGGGGAGCAGTTGCAGCGCCAGCAGTTGCGACGGCGCGGCGGCGCCGAGGTCGTTGCCCAGCCGGAGGTGCATCGTGCGTTCGACGAGCGGCGCGGGTGCCCGCAGCCAACCGATGCGCAGGCCGCCCCACGCCACCTTGCTGAGTGAGCCGACGCTGACGACCACGGCCCGGCGGCAGAGGTCGGCCAGCTCCGGTCGGACGCGGCCGGCGAAGGCGAGGTCGGCGAGCGCGCCGTCCTCGACGACCGTCGTCTCGTGGCGGTCGAGCACCTCGGCCAGGGCCCGGAGCCGGCCAGGGGCGGGGATGCGTCCCGTCGGGTTGTGCGGGCCGGACTGCACGTACAACACGGGCGGCCGATGCTCGGTCAGGAGCCGGTCGAGGTCGTCGGCGAGCAGGCCGGCGGAGTCGACACCGATCGGGACCGGGCGGGCGCCGATCGTGTCGATGATGTCGAAGATCCCGGGGTAGCTCGTCGCTTCGACGGCAACGGGTGCGCCGATCGTGTGAAGGGCGCCGACGACGAGCGCCACTGCCTGGTGGGCGCCGGCGGTGACGTGGATCTGGCTGGTGTCGGTGAGCCGGCCGTGCTCGCTGTGACGGCTGGCCAGGGCGGCGCGCAGGGCGGGCAGGCCGAGTGGCTGGACGCCAGGTCCGCCGCCGCCGGCCAGGAGGGTGGCGACGTCGATGTGGACCGCCGGGAGGTGTGAGGCGTCGGGGGGATTGCCGGCGGCGAGGTCGATGCCGGGCGTCGACGAGAAGTGCTCGGCGATCCTCGAGCCGGCGATGGCGCGGGCGTACACGTTGCGCACCGTCGTGCCGCTGCCTTGGCGCGACGTGACGGTGCCGTCGGCGCGCAGCTCGCTGAGGGCGGTGGTGACGGTCGAACGGCTGACCGCGAGCATGGACGCCAGCGTCCGCTCCGCCGGAAGGCGCGATCCGTTGGCGAGCAGGCCGGAGTGCACGGCGCCGCGCACCGCGTGGGCCAGGCGCTGGGCGAGGGTGCCGTGCGGGGCGTCGGACCACCCGGCCAGCATCGGCCCGAGCTGCGCCCCATTCCCATTGGCCTGCCGAGTGGTCTGTTGATTCACCATCCAATCATGGTCGACTGGATGCTGACAGCGCAAGCACGAACGTCGATCATCGAGGACGACAGATGCCGCAGGACCCAGAAGGTGGCCGAGATGCTCGCACCCCATTGTCCGGACTGCCGTCGGCGCTGTGACACCTGCGCCGGGACCGACGAGGAGTGGCCGATGGGGCATGAGCGGCGCTGAACGGTCGCTCGTCGCCGCCGCGGCACCGGTCGCCGCGGCCGTCGGCACGTTCGGGATCGTTTTCGGCGCCGCCGCCGAGCCGCTGTTCGGCGCGCCGCTGACCATCGCCTCGTCCGTCGTCGTCTTCTCAGGTGCCGCGCAGTTCACGATGGTCGGGCTGCTGGCTGCGGGCGCGTCGTCGCTCTCGGTGCTGTGGGCGGTGACCGTGCTCGGCCTGCGCCATCTGGCGCTCGGCGCGGCGATCCGTCCCCGCCTCGCCGGCACGTCGCCGTCGAGTCGCTTCGCCGCGGCGTGGTTCGTGATCGACGAGACCGTCGGGCTGGCCCTGACCAGCGACCGCAG